>DASYSW010000257.1:0-3408 GCA_036002905.1 Chitinophagaceae bacterium | reverse complement strand
CTTACTTATTCATTTTGAATGATTTATCAAGGGAAGACAAATATTTTCCCTTTCTAGATAAATATTTATTGTTTATCAATAAATATTTATCTATATTTGCATTCTAAACGAATCAAAATGAAAATAAAAACAGAAACAATTTTAACGGTTTCGAAATTTTTGGCCCTGATCGGCGGCATCTGGAATTCATTTTTATGTGGGAGCCAGCTGGTAAACCTGGTAGCAAGCTCTATAAACCCTGAATGGGCAAAACACATGTATGAAGTCGACCAGAAGCTATTCAGCATTCGCGAGCATAGTGTTGGGTATTATGTTTGGGCGATGTGCCTGGTGATTGCGGTCTCCGCATTAAAAGCCCTAATCTGGTACATCGTATTTGACTTATTGTCGAAGCTTAAACTTCAAACTCCCTTTTCCATGGCAGTAGAAAAAAAGCTGGAGAGAATCGCCTATCTGTTTCTTGGGGTCTGGATAGTAAGCGTTTGTTTCTGGAAGATATATGTCAATTACCTCTCGAGAGATACAGGCATACAGTTACCCATTGCCAATAGTGGAGATGAATACCTTTTCCTGGCCGGTATTATTTACATTATTTCCCAGGTATTCAAACGCGGAATAGAAATTCAGGAAGAAAACAGTTTAACCGTTTAACCTATGCCAATTATCGTAAACCTTGATGTAATGATGGCGAAACGAAAAATGTCGCTCAATGAGCTTTCAGAAAAAGTCGATTTAACCTTATCTAATCTTTCCATATTGAAAACCGGCAAGGCAAAGGCCATTCGATTCAGCACTTTAGAAGCCATTTGTAAAGTGCTGAATTGCCAGCCGGGTGATGTTCTGGAATATGAGAATAAGGACTAAAGTATGGTGGCCCTGAACCTGTGACCAGCCAACTGATCTGTCAGCGTCTATACATTTTGAAGAATAGATATGGAGCCAGCGTAAGCCAAAACGGGATTAAAATCCAAATATGACCATCCATAATGTTATAATCTCTCAACAAGGTTGTTAATGTATGGCCCCGCATCAATCCAAATCCAAACTCAAAAGATAAAGTCAGGGTTAACCATAATAACCCGACATAAATAGCCTGGGTTCCGGATTTAGCCGGATATTTTTTCATGATCAACCCTATGTAAAGCCCCATAAGTATTATCAGAGAAACAGTTGAAATTTGATGTGCGGAAAGTTCGCCGACATATCGTTTATACCATAAATCCCGGGCGGCCCCATTTATAATGGCAAGAAGAAGCATCGGAATCCAGCAAAGAAAATATTTCAGCATAAGATGTCAACAAATATCGTTGTTTTCACAGTCCGAATTGCCTTAAGTGGTGGTCGTGATGCTTGTAAACAAATTGTCCCACCTGTACTTTGGTCATCTTTCCAAAAAATGGATGAACAAATTTCTGGTTATCAAAATATTCATATTCACTGATTCTCTTAATCCACTCCCTTTTCAGCAAAGTAATATCACCTGCTTTTTCTCTAATGATCAGTTCACGTGCGGACGGCGAATTTTTAGCCAAAGGATCGTCATTTTTTAAAACGTTCTTCAATGCTGACCTGCCAAATATTCTTCCAAGAAACATGGGTCTTACCCGTATTTTACCTAACATCATATCGTCCCATTTGATGCAATGTTTCAGCATCTGGTAAATATTCATTTTCCCCCATTGAGGATTGCAATTTTCTTTCACCGAATTGACTCTTGAAACCAATTCCTCTCTTGTGTGGCTGTCAAATACAGTTTTCATGGTTAAGAATTTATTTGTGCCAGGGAAAACCAATTCCCTGAATCATCAATGAATAAGGCCTCAAAGCCATAAAATTCCTTTTTTGGCGTCTTTTTAAAAACAACGCCCTTTGCCTTTAATTCTTCATAGGTAGCAAGTATGTCCCTACAGGTGAATACAGCTGCCCCGAAAGTGCCTTTCTTTATTAATGTTGTCATTGTCTGTACTGTTTCTTTGTCAAACATTGCCCCTTCAGCAACAAGAAAAAGCGTTATTTCCAAATCAGGTTGTTCTGGTGGTGTGACAGTCAGCCACCTTGCCCCTTCGCCCATTGGAGCGTCTGTGTGAACCTTAAATCCGAGTTTGTTTACATAGAAATCGTATGCACTGTCCTGATTAAGAACATAAATGCAGGTATGGGTGATTTTCGTTATCATCTTCAAACTTTTTGTAAAAATGGGATTTATATTTTCCTGTTACCTCTTCAAAATTGCTATTTTACCCAACCTTGCGTTTCTGCAAAGCAATTGGGAACAAATAGTAAAGGGTTTGTCTGTATTGCATTTCTCTTTATTTCCTGTTCTTTTTGAAATGCTGAAGGGGTTTGTCCTGCAATTTTTTTAAACATCGCTGCAAAAGATGTTGGACTGTCAAAACCGACCATTATGCTTGTCTCTAATACTGAATACCCTTTCGCCAATAGTATTTTAGCGTTGTCCATTCTGATTTTTATCAGGTAATGGTTTGGTGTCTTTCCGTAAATTGATTTGAACAGCCTGATGAAATGAAACTTTGAAAAATAAGCCTGGTTGGATATATTGTTAAGGTCTATTTTATCAGCATAGTAGTTGTCAATAAATAGTTTTGCCCGAACTATTCTTTGGTATAAATATATTTTTTCGTACTGTTCCATTGTATGAAAACTCTTTATTTTTTGAAGTCAGAATTCTTTTATTTGAAATGTTTTTCTCCAAATATTGAGATTTTGTTACCTACTTCAATATATTTTCCGACTTCTGTTGCAGGGATATAACAGTTAACAGTTAAAAAATAATGATGCCCATAATCATTTAGAGTAGACCATTCTGGTTGGCTTGCCGCACGATGCCTGGCAAATGTTTTTGGAAAAGCGTGAGTAACCTCGCCAGTTTCAGGGTTACGAGTTGGAACAACACACCTTGCCCGAGGACTCATTCCAAACATAGTAACATCCCCTACTTTAAATTCAATTCCGACTCCTTCCCTGGAAAACAAATGATCCTCCCAAAAAGCGTAAACTCCCTCAATTTCGATAGTTGCCCTAAATCGTCTTCTTGTTTCATCCACATTCATATCCGTGTACCATTCTGAAACGGATTGCAAACTTGATGTGGACAGAATCGTTACACCACTAATATCTGGAATGTCCATAAAACGTCCAGTGCTGTTTTTTCTAAAGCGGATTGGAATACCAAAATAGTGAGCCAGGTAAAATTGTATTGCTGTATTCTCTGTTTGTAGGTTGAATTGGTTCCATGTGGTTTCATTTTGTCGTCGAAATGAAACAGTTTCAGTTTCAAAATCTATAGTTGAACGCAAAGTATGAACAAGAGAATTTGTCTTTCCTATTATGAAATTCCCAGCTTCATCACTGATAGCATATTCTCTGTCATGCAAAAGACAACCACCT
>DASYSW010000256.1:0-2971 GCA_036002905.1 Chitinophagaceae bacterium | reverse complement strand
ACCGTTACCTATGGGTTAAAGAGAGAGTTTACGTTAGAAAGCCCACAACCCTGAGGATAATTAATAATGAATAATTAATAATTAATAATTGAGTGCACCAAGTCTCCCAGTTGGGCGCAGAAGCCCTATAAGTTTTGTTATAGTAAAGGTTTTGACGAATTGTCGAATTTCGGCAGTATATCAGTTGAATTGATTTCCCACAAAGACACAAGAGGACACAGAGTTACACGGAGAATACGCTCCGTGATTCTTCGTGATCCCCGTGTCTCTGTGGTTCAAAAATTTCAAATTTCAAATCTTATTCTATGCGATTGTCCGTGTACTTATTAGCCGTGATCATTACTTCCTGCAATACTTTCAGCCGGGAAAAAGAGCAGCAAAGTAAAATTGATAGTCTAACCAACGAGTTAAAAAAAAGAGATACTGCAACAAAAAAGCAAACGGATATTAAAGAGGAAGTAAAAAAAGATACCGTGGTGATTGAAGCAAGTAGCAATGTAGAAAAGGAAGGCGAACCGAAAGAAATTGTTGCCAAAAGCAAAGAACAAAAAAATACCATCCTGGCAGATCAAAAAGATCACGCGGGCAAAGGAGACGATAGCGTAAAAGACAACCCGGTAAAAACGGAAGTGCAGGAAAATTATCGGACCATGGATGAAAGGAACGCCGTATTAAAAAAAGTAACCACTGATGCGCCGACCTTTAAGCCACAGTTTCTCGGTGGCTTTAAGGACATAAAATATAATTTCTTTAATAACTATCCTTACCGACTGGATCAAGTCATTCTGAAGGTCCACTATATCCGCGAGGATGGCTCTGAGATCAAGGCTGAGGCAAAGATCCTGAAAGATATAGCTGCCAATTCCAGGTTGGCCCTGACTGCTCCCGATCACGCGACAACAGGTAAGAAGTTAAAAGTTACAATAGAAGCCGTTCAATGCAGGGCGATTGAGCTCTGTTTTTACAACTCTGAAACGGCCAAGTCAGGCGATCCATACCGGTGCAGATAATGAATAATGAGTAATCAGTGACAAGTTAATGGTTTATCGTTTTTTGCCGGAAGACGGGAAGCCGTGAAGTTGATTTTTATCTCTCTTACCGACTCACCGTCTTAGCGGCCAGCTAACACTCATTGCTCATTATTCATTACTCATTATTTTTATGGAATTTCAGCCTTCAGCCCGTACTTTTGCGGCCGGAAAAAAGTTCCAGAAGTTCCAGAGTTTAAATGTTCCAGGGGTAGCCTTTGAAACCTTTTGAACCTCTGAAACCTTTCAAACCATACATTATGCCCGGTCAACTTAAAGAAGTTCGTAACAGGATAAAATCAGTTCAAAGCTCCCAGCAGATCACCAAGGCGATGAAGATGGTGAGTGCTGCAAAATTGCGTCGTGCCCAGGAGGCCATTATTCAAATGAGGCCATATGCCCGCAAACTCCAGGAAATGCTGAGCAATATTGTCAGCAACGCCGAGGGGGGAGAAGGGATGAACCTCGCTGCCGAGCGTCCCGTTGAGAGAGTGCTGCTGATCGTCATTACAAGTGACCGCGGGTTGGCAGGTGCCTTCAATTCTAATCTTATCAAACTCGCCAAACAAACTATCAAAGACAAATACTCAACTCAATTTGCCAAAGGTAACGTTACCATCTGGAGCATTGGCAAAAAAGGATATGAACATTTTCTAAAGAACAACTATAAGGCCGACGCGACATTCAAAGACATTTTTTTGCATTTGAGTTTTGAAGCTGCACAGGCAGCCGCGCAGGTGGCTATGAAAGCTTTTGAAGAAAGACAGTTTGACGTAGTAGAAATTATATACAGTGAATTTAAGAATGCGGCAACACAACGGTTTACTGTGGAAAGATTTTTGCCGATCCCGAAAGTGGAAAGGAAAGAAGGGTCAGCAAAAGCTGATTTTATTTTTGAACCGGCAAAAGAACAGCTGATCGCTGAATTAATGCCGAAGATCCTCAACACGCAATTATATAAAGCTGTTCTCGATTCCAATGCTTCTGAACACGGTGCCCGGATGACAGCCATGGATAAGGCCAGTGAAAATGCGAATGAAATTCTCAAGGGATTAAAAATTAGCTATAACCGGGCAAGACAAGCTGCTATTACTACAGAACTGACTGAGATCATCAGTGGCGCCGCGGCATTGGCGGGATAGGAAGTCCAGCCCCTGTCCCCTAAAGGGGGACTTAGGTTGTTAATTCTTCACTATTGTTGATAAAGTTTTTCAGAGGAAAGAGCCGCAATTATTAGTTTCGTGATCATTAGACAAATTTTTATCTAAACCAATTTCAATAAGCCCCTTTAGGGGTTTGGGGCGCGCCATGGAAATAAACAATCTTATACCGCATATCGAATCGCTGATCTTCGCCAGTGATAAGCCGCTTACTACTTTGGAGATCCTGGACATTGTGAATAATGCTTTTGCATTTATGGATGAAAAAGTTTCACTTGACCAGGTGGAAGCAGCGATAGACGGCATTGTTGAAAAATACAATTCCGAGTTTTATCCTTTCGAAGTTAGACAGAGTGGTGGTGGCTGGCAATTCCTGACGAAGAAGGAATATCACAAGACTATAGCGCAGCTCAATGGAGACAAGTTTTTAAAACGTTTGTCCGGTGCGGCATTGGAAACGCTTGCCATCATTGCATATAAGCAACCGATCACAAAAGGCGAAATAGAGGCAATAAGAGGAGTGAATAGTGACTATACTGTTCAACGTTTGCTGGAAAAAGAACTGATCATCATCTCGGGTCGCAATGAAAAATTGCCGGGACACCCGCTGGTATATTCTACTTCTAAAAACTTCATGGATTATTTCGGAATTAACTCTGCTGAAGATCTGCCACGGATCCGTGAAGTACTGGCTGAACAACTAGTGATGCCAACTTATATCGAACAAACAGTACAGCCTGAACGAAACCCCGAATCTTCAAACGAAACACCACCAGGCGAAAG
>DASYSW010000255.1:0-8051 GCA_036002905.1 Chitinophagaceae bacterium | reverse complement strand
TGTGGACGTGTATGCACGACGCCTGCAGGTCCAGGAAAGGATGACTACTCAAATTTTAGATGCAATCCGTGAATCATTGCATCCAATGGGGGTAGCTGTGGTGATCGAAGCAAAACATTTGTGCATGATGATGCGCGGTGTGCAAAAACAAAATTCGGTAACAACTACTTCAGCCTTCGATGGTGAGCTATTGAATAATCATATTACACGCAACGAGTTTTTGAAATTGATCTCTGCTGATCTTAGTTAAAGATAAACGAGCGTCTCGCGCCCTTCGTTTTTGAAATTATAATTTTGTATTATAGTTCCTGAAACACCCTTATTTTTGAAATCTTAACGGGCTAAATTATGAAGCATGCTTATGTCTTCCCCGGCCAGGGATCACAATTTCCGGGAATGGGGTTGGAGCATTATCAGAATAGTGTCTTCTCAAAAAAATTGTTTGAACAAGCGAATGAAATTTTAGGTTTTCGTATTTCAGACATCATGTTTCGGGGTATCGAGGACGATTTGAAACGAACAAAAGTAACCCAGCCCGCTGTTTTCGTCCACTCCATCATCGCTTATAGAAGTATTGAAAATGCAAAGCCAGATATGGTCGCGGGGCATTCGCTGGGAGAATTTTCTGCCCTGGTCGTAAACAGTACATTGAGTTTTGAAGATGCATTGAGCCTGGTCTCGGTTCGTGCACAGGCAATGCAGAAAGCCTGTGAGCTAAATCCATCCACGATGGCAGCGGTCCTGGGATTGGCCGACGACAAGGTAGAATCTGTTTGTGCGGAAGTGCAAAAAGAAACAGGAGAAGTTGTTGTAGCTGCAAATTATAATTGCCCCGGCCAGTTGGTGATCAGCGGTTCCCTGCGTGGGATTGAAATTGCCTGCGAGCGAATGAAAGAGGCCGGTGCCAAAAGGGCCGTCATTCTTCCGGTAGGCGGTGCCTTCCATTCACCGCTGATGAAACCGGCTCGCGAGGAACTGCAAGCAGCTATAGAAAAAACAAGATTTCATACTCCCGGTTGTCCTGTCTATCAGAATTCGGTTGCCAAAGCAGTGATGGATGCAAATGAGATCAAGGTGAATTTGATCGATCAGCTGACAAGTCCCGTTCGTTGGACTCAAAGTGTGCAATCCATGATCACCGACGGAGCATCAACTTTTACCGAAGCAGGACCAGGCAAAGTGTTGCAGGGGTTGATACTAAAGATCAACAAAGAAATGACGGTGGAAGGAGTGAGCTAAAAACGTGAAACGTGAATCCTCAAACGTGAGATCTTTTATCGTTTAATTGCTTCGCAGCCGCTACACATAGATGCTGCAGTTTATCCAGCTCGCATCAAAATCAGCATTGTACTTTTTATAGAAATTAATCGCCGGCTCATTCCAGTCAAGCACCTGCCAGATGATGCGGTTAAATTTTTTTTCTTTCGCTTCATCGATCAGTCGTTCAAATAACAATTTACCAATGCCTTTTCCGCGCATTTCAGTTGTTATTAAAATATCTTCGAGATACATGGCCTGGCCTTTCCATGTAGAGTAGCGAATATAGTAAAGGGCAAACCCGACAATCCTTTCATCAACCTCGGCGACGAACGCCCACCATACCGGTTGCTTACCGAAACCACTTTCAGTAAAATGATCCAGCCTCACGGTCACTTCATCAGGCGCTCTTTCGTAGGTTGCCAGCTCCTGTATTAATTCAAGTAATCTTGAACAATCCTCTTTTCTTGCCCTGCGAATTGTAGTGTTCATTTGTCGTTGTTAATTGTTCACTTTATATCCTGGCCCTTTCACAAATCGTCCCGGTTTTGCATTCGTATGTTCGCCGTCCTTTAAGACCTGTACTCCATTCACAAAAACATCAGCCACTCCGGAAGCATATTGATGTGGCTTTGCAAATGTAGCGTTGTCCTTCACGCCAGTTGGATCAAAGATGACAATGTCGGCATAATTGCCAACTTTTAATTCGCCGCGTTTTATAAGTTTCATGTTAGTCGCCGGCAATTTGGAAAGCTGGTAGACTGCTTGTTGCAGTGGGATTACTTTTTCATCCCGTGAAAATTTACCCAACACTCTTATAAAACTTCCATAAGCTCTTGGATGTGGATTTGTTTTCAAAAAAACACCTTCTGGAGCCTGGGACGATGCGTCAGAGCAAAAACTCATCCAGGGAACAGCCACCTCTTTTTTTACATTGTTTGAATCCATGGAAAAATAAGATACATCGATGCGTGTGCTGTCTTCGACGATTAAATTCATGGCTGTCTCTTCCGGAGAACTGCCTCTTATTTTTGCAACTTCCTCCAAAGTTTTTCCAATGTATTGGCGGAGGGAATCCTGTTTGAACCCCAGCAATAAAACTCCTTTTGCGCCGCCTGCGCCGTAATAAGTATTTTCCCAATCCCGGGCATCAGTATCCATTGCCTTCTTCATCTTTTCACGCACATCTGCTCGTTGGAGGCGATGCCACAGGCTATCGAAACCCCCGTCTTGTAGCGAAGGGGGAAATGCGGCAGTCAACCCTGTTGCACTCGCATTGTATGTGTACATGTCCGCTGTGATACTTAAGCCTTCTGTTCTTGCTTTGTCAATTTTATTTATGAGGCTGTCAATCTTCCACCAATTATCTTTTCCTGAGGCCTTGAAATGATAGATCTCTGCCGGGAGATTTGCCTCTTTTGAGATTGTCATTAGTTCATCTACGGCTTCAAACAATTTGTTGCCTTCATCACGAATGTGCGAAATGTACATGCCATTGTACTTTGACGCCTCTTTGCATAGTTCAATCAATTCGTTTGTCTTCGCAAAAAAAGCCGGCGGATAGATAAGTGAAGAACCAACTCCCATTGCACCTTCTTTCATGGCCTGCCGGACTAATAATTTCATGCTATCCATTTGCACTGCTGTGGGATCACGATCGTCTTCGCCAATAACATATTCACGAACCGTGGTAGCGCCAACGAAAGAAGCCACGTTACACGAAATCCCTTTTTTCTCCAGCCAATTCAAATATTCACCGAGGGTATTCCATTCGACATTGTATTTTATGTTTGTCTGTCCCTTCTTCATCTGCTCCTTCATCTTTGCATTTAATGGACCCATGCTTTCCCCTTCACCCATTACTTCGAGAGTGACTCCCTGTCGCAGCTCACTCTGTGAACGACCGTCTTCAATGAGCGATGCAGTCGACCAACTCAACATATTGATAAAGCCCGGTGCGACTGCCATTCCCTTTGCATCGATCTCATTTTTTGCCGACTCTTTTGAAAGGTCCCCCATAAATGCAATCGTGTCTGCATTGATAGCAATATCTGCCTTATAAGCTTCACCGGCATTGCCGTCATAGATCATTCCATTCCGAATGATGGTATCATACTTAGGTTTTTCCTTGCAGGAAAAAAAAAGCAGGATTGTAAAAAGAAACAATAATAAGAATCGCATATTGTGCAGTTTTTTGTTTTATTGACGTCTGATGATCGTGCCGGGAAAAGCACCCGTTGTTTTTCCATTTTTAAAAACTTGTTTGCCATTTACCCAAACAACTTCAATTCCCTCAGAAATTTTATGTGGCTCTGCCACCGTTGCACGGTCGCTTACTTTTGCCGGATCAAAGAGTACGAGGTCGGCGTAATACCCCTTTTTGATCAATCCTCTTCGTTTTATTCCCATGTGTTCTGCAGAAAGCCCCGTCATTTTGTGTATCGCTTCCTGTATTGTAAATATTCTTTCTTCTCTTGCATAGTGACCAAGTACTTTAGTGAACGCTCCATATCCTCTCGGGTGCCCTCCAAAGGACGAACCATCGGAACAAATGTTGGCTTGTGTCCAGTTCATCAATTTTTTGATATCGTTTTCGTCCATTGAAGTGGCAAGAATACCTTCATCGCAGGCTCGTTTATTTTCTCTTTCGAATTTCTCTATTCTTGCGATGAGTTCAGTCAGCATTCGGGCGGGAGCTTTGTTTTCCAGTGCTGCAATGGTTGCTAAACTCTTTCCCTCGTATTCTGGCTGTATCTCATAACTGCTGAGTATGATATCCTGGGGCAGGGTGATCTCTTTTAAGATCATTTCCGCTTCCTTTTCATCGCTGAAATTCCTGTCAGGAAATAAAACACGGATGGTAGAGTGCCAGAAGGCATAAGGATAAATATCGCTTGTAATGTTTATTCCGGATTTTCTTGCGTTGTCAAGCAACAGTAACAAGCTATCTGACTTTTCCCAAAGATTGTGCATAGCTAATTTTATGTGACTGATCTGCACAGGAATTTTTGTCGCTTTTCCGATGTTGATGATTTCGTCAATAGCTTTCCAGAAATAGCGGTCTTCACTCCGAATGTGACTGATATACCGACCACGATAAGGAGCTACTTCTTTGGCAAGTTGCAATACTTCATCAGGACTTGAATAGATGCCCGGGTCGTATTCCAGCCCTGTCGACAGGCCGAATGCACCAGTCTCCATATCTTGCCGTAGCAGCAATTTCATTTTTTCAATTTCCTCCTTGCTGGCGAGACGTTTGAAATCTTTTCCCAAAACAGAGTCGCGAATCGTGTTATGTCCGCAGTAAGAACCGATATTAATAGCAACCGGTGTATCCAATAACTGTTGAAAGAATGTTGCTAGTGGGAAACGTGATTCGCCATCCTGGCCGATGATGATGGTGGTCAGCCCCTGGCTTACCGCAGCCAAAACATCACGATGCTGAAACAATTCGCCTGCATGATGACTGTGAGTGTCAATAAAACCTGGTGCCAGAATTAGCGAGTGGGCATCAATTTCGTTTTTTGCTGATGCGTGCTCAAGATCACCGATAAATGCGATCGTGTCGGCTATAATCCCAATATCAGCGCTGAATGGCCGACCACCACTCCCATCGCATACTTGTGCATGGCGAATGATAGTATCATATTCAATTTTTTGTTTGGAGAAGAATAAAAATGCTGGAAGAAAAACCAAAAATAGTTTTCTCATTGTTCAGTTTTGGCAGTAAGTTTTAAATAAATATAGTTATTAGATAAATAGAACAGAAACCAGCGAGCATATTTGAATTCTTTTAGTTAAAAGGCCAATGCCTGCTCAAGGTCGGCGATGATATCCTGGGCATTTTCAATACCTACGTTCATTCTGATCAATCCATCTGTGATTCCGTATTTATTTCTTTGTTCTTTTGGTATTCCGGCATGCGACATAGAAGCCGGATGTGAAAGCAATGTGTCACAAGTTCCGAGTGAGACAGTTCGCAGACACATCTTTAACTTATTCATGAAATCGATTCCGGCTTGCAAACCATTTTTTAATTCAAAACTTAACATACCACCGGGACGCCGCATTTGTTTCATCGCCACTTTATGATCAGGATGTGATTCGAGTCCGACATAATTCACTTTTCCAACCGCTTTATTCTTTTCTAAGAAATTGGCTACTTCCATTGCATTGGTGCAATGACGTTCCATTCTCAACTCAAGAGTCTTTATTCCTTGTATTAGTAAGAAAGAGTCAAAAGGGTTTGCATTTCCACCCAATAAGCGGTGTACTTTGGTTACATGACCTTTCATCAACCCGATATCCCGCCCTAAAAGAATTCCACCGATGGCGGTGCCATGGCCGTTTAGAAATTTTGTTGTGGAATGGACAATGAATTCCACACCGTAGCGAAAAGGTTGTTGTAAAAATGGAGTTGCGAACGTGTTGTCGCAAGCGACAATAATGTTGTATTGTTTTGCCAGCTTACAAAGCGCTTCAAGATCTACGCATTGAATAGTTGGATTGGCAGGCGTTTCAAGATAAAGCATTTTGATCCCGCCTGCTTTCATCGCCGATTCGGCCTTATCCAGGTCCCTCAGGTCGATGATCTCTGCAGTAATGTTCAATGGGGGCAGAATTTTCTGCACTAATTCATCTGTGCCACCATAGAGGGAGAAATGAGTGAGAATCTTATCACCAGGTTTCAGGATGGCAATCATAAGCGTAGAAATTGCTGCCATACCTGAGGAATGAAGTATTCCTTTTGCCTGCAAAGTTGCGCCGTTTTGATCTGACAGCCCAAACGTTTCGAGCGCCGATATTTTCTCTTCAGCTTCTGAGATGGTTGGGTTTCCCCAGCGTGAATAGATATATCCTTCTTCTTCGCCACTAAACCTTCTCATACCCTGTTCAGCTGTGTCATATACGTACGTGCTGGACGCATAAATGGGAACCTGGTGTGCATATGTTGGGTCTTTTTTATGGCCGCCATGTACAGCCAGTGAAGTCCATCCTGAAACAGGGAAATCCTTATCCATAAAACAATTTTTTTAAAATAAAAGAGGAGAAGTCTAAAAAAATAATTTTCAAAAGTAACCGCTTTAGAAGAATCACTGACTTTAAATTTTACCATCGAGAAATCGACATTGCAACTTGTTGCATATACCCATTATGAGAAAAAAAACTGAAAATCTTTCAACAAATTCTTCAGCACTGTTTACTTACAAAAAAATTGTACGACTAACAAGATGGGGAAAATAAGATTTCTTGCCTGCTGAATTGTCACTCTTAAAATTCATCATCATGAAATCGATATTAAAATTAGCTGCCTGTGCCTTGTTGGTTGATATTATAATTTTCGTCTCTTGCAAAAAAGACGCCGTACCAAACAACCACATCCCGCCCACTGCCAACGCGGGGCCAGATAAAACCGTTACACTGGCTTCCTGCTCTTCGTCATCTTTTATTGACTTGGATGGAGGTAGTTCAACTGACCCTGATAACAACATAAATTCTTATTTGTGGACAAAAATTTCAGGACCCTCAGCAGCCAGTCTATCTAATTACACTGCGGCCATAGCAAGATTAGGAAACCTTTTACCGGGCCAGTATAGTGTAGAGTTGAAAGTGACGGATGCAGAAGGTTTGTCATCAAAAGATACAGTGTTGGTTAATGTAACTGGTCCAGGCGGTGAATATGATTTAGACGTAACTATAAACACCAATTATACCTTTTATGATAATTACGAGGACTGCTACTACGGTCCTCCATGTTGGTATTATGACTGGATCACTATACAGGGATCATCTAATTTCCCGCCAACCGGGCAATTAAATTTTTATACCTCTGAATATGGTGATACTGCGACGTTGGGAACTAGCCAGGGTGTCAATATGAATCTTTACGATGGTAACGGCAACACTTCTGCAGTTTGGGGAACCTGTTCCGTCAGTTTTAAGCATTTGATTGAACAGGGCGGAGGTTCCTTTAATGGCACATTGAAAGCGGACGGCGGATCGGCCCAGGCTTGCAATCAACTAATCTATGAGAATCTCCCTCCATTAACTGTTACGGGAAGCCTGGATACGAGCACACATACTATTAGTATAAAAATTAAAGGGAAGATTTATTTCTGAGCTTGCAAAAAACAAAACCGTGATTTTATTTCGGATATTCAAAATAGCAATCATTCTATTATTAACCGGGCAACGAGAAAAGATACTTGCTGGCCCCGTTCTTTTCAATAATAGGGTTGCTAAGCCAGATACGACAGGAACTAAAGATATTTTTTCAGTAACCTGTGCGGATTTTTCCTCGCTACCACCCGCATTTCAAAGAGGATATGTGATGGTTTATCAAAGGGAAGTACCCGGCTCTATTGCGGTGGTGGACGTGAAGGGAAATGTTGTTTGGACGTACCAATCCCCAAACGCTGGTTTTAAGGTAGTTCACTTTACAAAAAGTCACAGTTTTCTTTGCATTACGGGGACAAAAGAAAACGATGCGGGTTATGGTAATGCTATTTTGGAGCTTTCACTTTACGGGGACACTTTATTATACCTGAAGAAAGGACAAAATGATTTCCGGCAAATGATCCACCACGAAATAATGCTGAATTCCAAAAACCAGGTAATTACGTTGTGCAGGGAAGAGAGGGTTTTCAATTTGCTGAACAAGGGTGGGTCTGCACAAGATACCGTGGTGGGTGATGGCATTTTAGTCTTAGACAGAAACGGTCGCCAAATATGGAAGTGGACAGTATTTGATAAGATCGATCCGCTGCTCGATGAAAACATTTTAAAAAATAAAA
>DASYSW010000254.1:0-3348 GCA_036002905.1 Chitinophagaceae bacterium | reverse complement strand
AAGATTTGTCTTTTGCCCGCATGCCATGATAGGCTAATCGCAGATATTCATCGGCCAATACATTAATATCTGTCGGTTCTTTTTGTCCGCTGTTTGTTCGTGAATGCTGCAACATTCCTTTTACAATAGCATCGGCTCTTTTACCATGATGATTTATCTTTTGGTCGTTGTCCTTAATATTTTTAGCGATAGATTTTATTTCTTCAATATTTCCTTTGGCAGCCTCTTGTGTCAGTTCATCAATTAGCTCCGCATTTACATCGGAAAAATTATTTACAAAATTCAAAGGGTTCTGAATCTCATGGGCAATGCCCGCTGTTAGTTCTCCAAGAGACGCCATTTTTTCGGATTGAATTAATTGCGCCTGCGTGGCCGTCAACTCAGTCAATGTTTGTTCAACTTTTGACTTCTGAAAATCTGTTTCCTGTTTTTGTGCCTTTAATAAAGAATACGCTCGTTGTTTATTCCGGTTATTTCGCCATAAAATAATAGCGATTAACACGGACACAAGAAAGCCTGCCAGCAATCCATATCTCTGCACCCTTTCGCTATATGTCTTCCTGAGATTTTCAATTTCCTGCTGCCGTTGCTGTTCATCAAAGTCAATGGTGCGAAATAACTGCGCTTGTTTCGAATTAAAAAGGCTGTCCTTCATAGCAATGATCAATGCTTGGTATTTGGCTGTGCTGTCGGGGTAATGTGATGCGTTATAGATTTCCGCCAATTCCGACCAAGTCCTCAATAAAAGATCCGGAGAGTTCATCTGTTGGGCAAGAGCCAGAGCTGGACGCGCAAAATAAAGACTCGAATCCATTTCTTTGCGTTTTCTGAGTATCCCTGATAACAAAAGACATGAAGCAATCTCTCCGCGAACATAGTTGACCCGCTTGCCTTCTTTCAAAGCTTCGCGCAGGTGTGCTGCAGCTTCTTCCTGCTCTCCAATCGCCAGATAGTACTTTCCAAGGGTGAGTAACGCACCACTTGCATCCAGTCCAATATGATTTCCAAGGGCAATTGACTTTTTCTCATAAAAGAACGCCGAGTCATTTTTTTGTAATAATAAATACGCGCGGCCTAAAATGTAATATAGTTCAACCATATGGGCAGTATCCTTGGCCTGCTCGACGTAATCTTTTGTGAACCTTAGATGATAAAGTTCCTTTTCGTAATCATTCACGTTTTCATATAGTATCCCTATGAACTGATGCAGAAAACCCAATACCACAAGGCGAAAATCATTTCCTGTTGAAGCGGGAGGAAATCCATTCATTGCCAGGAGACGGGGCGGCATGATATTTTTTGCATTGCGGGCATTCTCGGCTATTTGTAGCGCGGATAGAAAAGTTCTGAGCGACCCGGGATAATTGCCTTTATTTTGTTGAGCGTACGCTTTTTTGCCAAGCGACATTGCTTCATCTAATTTTAGGTTCAGTCTTCTTACTATTGCCAGTGCTTTTTCAACGTAGTACAATGCACTGTCGGGTTTTGTTTCCAAATAGGCGGTTGCCAAAGCATCTAGTTGTATATACAATATGGTATCATTCCTTGTTATTTCGGTTTGGTGTTTCAGGCTATCGATGTAACCAGCCTGCGCAAAAGGAGTTCTCGCGAGCATGAGCAAAAAAACTATGAACGCAGATTTCATCACATTGATGAAGTTAACATTCTTCTTGCGACCCGCCATCTCATTCAAAATTCTTTCAGATGGACTAATCAGTGAGAGATGTGCTTCAAAAATTTTCCCCTAAGCCCTTGTTGAGTTACCCGATCGGTTGACTCAAGCATAGCAGATAATATTTTTATTTAACGGCGCGGCCAACATGGTGCAGGCTTGGGGCAAGCCACGTTGGAAGGTTCGACATTTATTTTCCCAAGTTTGCATTCTTCCCCGAAGAATCACTGCTCAGCCTTTGAAGGAAAGGGCCGCCCGGGGGCAGCCTGTTTCCATTAATGTAAGACCTTCACAAGGGAACGGATAAACATCAAACATCTTTAAGCCTATTGCGTAGGAGCAGCTGGCATATTCTTCACAGGCACCGGCCAGCGGCCAACAGCTCCAAATGTGATTCCTTTCGTTGATCCGCGAGCGCCATCATCGTCACCAGAATGATACAATGGCCAGCCGTTATAGCTTAACTGGGTTCTGCCAAAAACACTTGTTACAGTGAAATGTGTTTTGTCGAGAACCGAGGGTACCCAAATCTTTGTCGTGTCGTAAATGGGAAAAACGTGGTCGTTCGAGAAATCATTTTTCGTAAACTTATTTATGTTAGCGCTGTCTCGTGAAAAAGTATACAGCGTGTTGCCCGCCGCATCTGTAAAAAATATGGTGTTTTGCTCGCCGGGTGTATAATCTGACTTGTAGTGAATATTATCAGAACCGATCAATTGTTTATTAGCAAGCATAATTGTATAATCTGGTTTTGCCACGAACCAAATTCCATCGATTCCCTCACCACCGGTCGCACCTGCTGCTTCCGGCGTTCCGCCGGGCGTATAATAATAGAGCGGCCAGCCTTTATATGTAAGTTGTTTCTTGTTGGAAGATGTTGTGATCGTGGCAAAATCCGCTATGTTAAGAGTGACGTCTGCCAATTGATCAGCGGTTAGGTTATCAACATAGAAAGGACTCCACAGAGCTTGACAACTCCCGGTGCAGGTGTTTGCTCCATCTGCGTCGTCTGCGAAAAAGTAAAGCGACCTTCCATCTTTGTCGACGATAATTTTTCCAAGCGTCGCGTTTGATTCAATCTTTATTTGTTTCTGATTTGTTAAACCGTCGTTGTTTGAATTATTCTTTGAACAACTGCCGATAGTTATGCCAACCAGGCCGAGCATAACAATTCCAGGTACCCTTTGAAGTACATTTTTCATTCTTATAGTATTTGAGTTTATGAAATACCAGGAACATAACCGGCGTCCGGCGTGTCCTGTTGCTAAAGCACTTATGGGAAGTCAATACATTGACTCCGGGTTTTTAATAAGTGCCTGCGATGTTTCTCGATTTCGAACCTATTGCTATTCGCAAGATGAAGATGTATGGTTGCTTTGAATGAAAATTTTAGCAACCGTAAATTATTGTGATTGGCTCTGTGTAATGCTGAGACTTTGAAATTGTTAAGCCATCAAGCCGTTGATTTTCGCGCTCTTGATGAATCTGTTGAAATTCTTCTGATAGTACCTTAAATTTAATCACAAGATTTTTGTTTCCCGTCTTAATGAAGTTCTCAATTAATAATCTCTGCTCTGTTAATATACGAAGGATGGCTTCTATGTCTGGCGGGGTGACTTTATTCACCATCTAAAGGTAGTGCTTCAAGTTTATTTGCTCCGAATAGTTTGATCGTT
>DASYSW010000253.1:0-4948 GCA_036002905.1 Chitinophagaceae bacterium | reverse complement strand
CTTCCTAATATCACGATCTTTTTTGCAAAACCATTTAGTGGTTTTTCGGCAATGGCAAGAAAGGTCAATGCGGGTCCAAGTGTCATTAGTGCGTATAGAAAGGAGGGAGGATATTTTGTAAGATTTAAAAAAGACAAAACGGTGAAAGCAACATTCTTTTGAACAGACCAATGAGAAAAATCGCCATAAGCATTTACGTAGCGCACTATGATAAAAAGAGCAGTTGTGATCAATCCAACAGAAAGAAGGGTTGTTCTTCGCCTTGCGGGATCGTAGCCGCGGGCAAATAGACTGCCAGCACAATATCCAACAGCAATAATACCGATCCAAGGTATCGCGGGATAATGTACATGAAACGTGAAATACCCGAATTTAAAATATCCCGGATCGTGTAGCAATGCCCAGAGAAAAGCGGCGATATTGTTCCCTGGAACATGTACATTATCCAAGATGTTGTGACAGGCGATCAATAAAATGCCAGTGACGAGCAACATCGCTTGTTTCATGTAAATCATCGCTGAGAGGAAGATCATTGAAATTCCGATTACCCAAATCACCTGCAGATTTAAAAAATGGTATGATGGATTAAATGTTCGGAACAGGGACAGTATAACAAGCTCTGCGAACACCAGCCATAATCCCCTTGTAAAAAGAAAAAGCGACAGCTCCTTCTTTGTTTTATGCCCTCCGTACAAATATGCCGAGGTGCCGGCAAGAAATACAAATACGGGCGCACAGAAATGAGTTATCCACCTGGTAAAGAAAAGAATGATATTCGTATGGTTAAGGTCTTCGGGGTTGTGCAAAAAAGCATCGGCGTGAAAATAGTCGCGCACATGATCGACCGCCATTATTATCATTACGATGCCTCGTAAAAGATCAATGGATTCAATTCGCCCTGTCTTGATTTTTTTTACGGAGGAATATGCAAGCACGCCCCCAGAAGAAACTTCAGGTCTCATTTGGAAGTGATTTTCGGAGTAATTATTTTTTATAAATCGATAAATCATTTTCCAGCTTTTTATTCATGCTCATTGATGGTCAGTAAAACAAGTTTCCTGGAACTTTTTTGATTGTCGTTATACACTTCTGTTGAATTCTTACTAATTGAAACTTCAAGTTTTAATGTTATACTCAATTTGTTATTCTCTTCCAAGGGCGAAACCTTATTCACCTTTGCAGCTGCTTCTTCCCGGGCGGCACCAATAATGTCTTTGATCAGTTTATTGAAATCGATCTCACTCACTTTCATAAATTTTTCAATG
This sequence comes from Chitinophagaceae bacterium, assembly GCA_036002905.1. GTDB lineage: Bacteria > Bacteroidota > Bacteroidia > Chitinophagales > Chitinophagaceae > VBAU01. The sequence goes on along the minus strand of DASYSW010000253.1, from coordinate 3,683 downwards.
AATACCTCACGATGTTGCAAACTCCCTTCAAATAAGTCTAGCCAATCCCTAGTCAAGGCTGATTTTGCGAATGCGATGATTGCTGAGGTCTGCCACATAGATATTTCCCTGCTTGTCTATTCCTAATCCGGTCGGAGAAAAAAACTTTGCGGAGGCTGCATCGCCATCCTGGTATCCGGGGCTACTTCCGGCAAGGGTGGATACAATGCCCTGCGGTGTTATTCTACGAATCCGGTTCCCGTCCGACAGGTAAATATTTCCGTCCTTATCCATGACCATGTCCTGGATAAAGGAAAAAAGTGCGTCACGCGGTTGCCCGTCTCTGTATCCCGCAGAATCACCACCGGCAAATGTTGAGACGACCCCGGAAGCAGTGATCTTCCTTACACGATTCATATCTGCCACAAAAAGATTTCCCTGGTTATCTACAACAATGCCTGTTGGTGAAAAGAATTGAGCGATGTCCGGCTTACCGTCGACATACCCGGCCTTACCATTACCGGCAACTGTAGTTACGTCGCCTGAAACGCTGATCTTGCGAATGCGGCTGTTATCTAAATCTGATATATAAATATTTCCCTGGTCATCGATTGCAATTCCGGAAGTCTCCTCACCAAATTGAGCAATATCTGCCCGTCCGTCTGCAAATCCTTCAACCCCGCTGCCGGCATAACGAGTTACAAGGCCCTCCGGCGATATTTTGCGAACACGGGGGTCGGTTACATCAAGGGTGTACAAATTGCCAGTATTATCGATAGCAAGTGCGTCGGGAAGTCTGAATGCTGCGCTGATTCCAATTCCCCCCGTCGTGTCGCTTACTCCAGAGCCAGCGAAAGTTATTACCTGTCCACCGGCTATTTTCCGGATGCGATGATTTAGGACATCTGCCACGTAAATAGTTCCATCTTCGGCAACAGCTACATCGAGAGGATCTCTAAAACTAGCGTTTGACGCCGGGCCATCTTGAAAAATCGGTCTGCCATCACCGGCTACAGTAGTAACTGTCCATTTCTTTTCGGCTGATGGATAAACCGGCGAATATCCCTGGTTGTATTTCCTGCAGCTGATAGTGCTTGAAAGAACAATTAAAAGGAAAAATATGATGAGTTTTTGGTTCATAAGCTGTTCTTCTTTCCTCTAACTCTGAAAATTTCCAGAAAGGATGTTCATGTGATCACTCTCTTTTTTATTGACTCTGTTGAGAGTGTATCCCATTTCTTTAAACATGTCTTTTATGCCCTCCGATATCGCAGTTGAGAACAGGTATGAATAATTATTTTTTCTGTTGAAAAAACGGGTTACAAAAAAAACTACTGTCATAATCATACTTCACATTTTATAGAGCCAACTCCGATTTTATAACTTGAAAGACTGATAAAAAAATTGAAGAAAAAGTCACCCCGCTTATGCGGGATGACTTGAATCCCGTTTTATGAGGTCAATTGAATCAATGGGATCACTTGATTTTTTGCTTCTGATATACCGTTACGTCACCAAATTCAGTTGCCGAAGCAATCACAGAATAGTTAGGAGCAATTACCCTGACATAATACCGTGTTGGAGAATCTGGCGTTTTAAACTCATACGCTTTCTGGACAGTGCCTTCGCTAAACTTCTTGTTAAGCGAGCCGCTTACTGCTTTGGGCAAAACGTTTTTGTCAACAGACTTCCCATAACCAAACGTGTCTCCATCATTGTAATAAAATACATCCGTCTGAGTTCCCTGTTCAGTGAATGTTGCTATGGAAATGTCTTCAATAACTTTCCATGAAACATTTACAACGGGACCATATTGCTTTTTGAATCTGGCCTCCACCAAAGGACTGACCCTGACTGCGGAAGATTTGGAAAATACTGCGGGTCCAGGATCGGGTCCTCCCGCCGGAGTCCTCGCAGTGAGATTAAGCGTTACAAACGCCAGTAACATGAACATTACATTCTTTTTCATCTGATAAAATTTAAGGTTAATGATAATTGATTGTGTATGTAATACAGAGTTTTGTCGCTCGTAAGATCTACTCAAACATATGTTTCAATCTTTCTTTTTGATAAACTCTTGTGTCGCCAAATTCATTTGCCGAAACGATCATGGAATGCCGGGGAGTAACCACTCTCACAAAATACCTCGTTGCAGAACTCCTTTCGTTAAATTCATAAGCTGTTTGAATAACTCCTGAACTAAACCTGGCGTTGATTGATCTTGTTACGTTTCCTGGCAACTGGTCCCTTCTTATAGTTTTTCCGATTCCATAAACTTCGCCGTCATCATAATAATACACTTCCTTTTGTTCGCCATCGTCGTTGAATGTAGCAATGGTGATGCGCACATCCGACATGTCATCGACGACGCTCCATGAAACATTTGCAGTGCCATACTGTTTTTTGAATTTAGCTTCGATCAATGGGCTCACCCTTTCTCCTTTCACAGTTTTTGCAAAAGATCTGAATAAGGGGTTTGGCGTTTTGCTCACGGGTGTCTTTGCAAAAAGACTAAGTGATACAAGAGCTGCCAACAAAAACATTACATTCTTTTTCATCTGATAAAATTTAAGGTTTAATGGTTTAAAATTTTTATTAGTCATTTTTATTTGAAGAGGCAATTTATAACGAAACTCATCCTGCAAAAGCCTATCTTTTTCTAACGGCTGAGCTTTTTTTCCCATCGCTCATTTATACTTTTCGTTAACATTTCAACAACAAAAATCATAGCTCTTAACCCGCCGTTGCAGGATCGATAATTTGTTTTATCTCCTCAATTGTATTGATAGGCAGGTTGCCTGATTTCGCATGGTGACGAATGTCATCTTTATTCTCCGCGATGTGAATGCAATAGATCTTGTCATCAGTCACGAACGATTGCACCCATGAATAGGGTTTGCCTAAAGAGGATATCACTTCAACAGTCGTTTTGGAAATATCCTTTAATTCTCTTGGGGTCATATTCCCTGCACCGGGAAGCTTTCTTTCAACAATAAATTTTTTCATTGCTTGATTTTTTAGTGGAATACAAAGATGTTATTGTAGCAACAGGTGTATGTAAGGGTCGTTCCCCAATTTGTAAAATGGCCTTCCCTATTTTACAATACCCAGGCGGGCCGCTTCGGTTACAGCCTTTGAACGGGAATTGACGTCCAGTTTGAACAGGATGGAAGAAATATGGTGATCGACAGTTTTTGGAGAGATAAAAAGTGCCTCTGCGATCTCCCTGTTTTGAATGCCTTTTTTTAGTAATTGAAGTACGTCCAGCTCGCGATTTGTCAGTTGTGCCGGGTTTGATTTCGTACTCCCTCTTAGTCCTCGTGGAATTTTTTTTATACCCGAAGAACGCATTTCCATTTTTAGCTTTTCATAAATAGCAGCCGCTCCAAGCTGCTGAATGATCGAAAGGGCCTTTCTTTTATTGTCTTCGGTTCCGTCAAACAATGAGAGTGCCTGCTCATAGGGGCATCCTAGTTTTTCCCATGAGTCAGCTTCCTCTTGTGCTGTTTTGTCGCCGTTTAAGTTAGTCTTGCATTTTTCCCGGATGTCCGGGTAATGTTCTTTCATTTTGTCTAACCAGAAAAAGAACCGGCACTTTCGAGAAATTTTTTCCAAATGTAAAAACATGTTCATCGTTTCATGAAGAACTTCCCGTTCTATGTACCTTTTTCCTGAGGTCCATTCATATTCCAGCATGGCTATCA
>DASYSW010000252.1:0-3239 GCA_036002905.1 Chitinophagaceae bacterium | reverse complement strand
AATTTAAAATTGAAAAAGGTCAATGCTATCTCGGTGAATGAAATAACCACGTCAAGACAAAGAGTCACATTTTACGAAAAGTCATTTAAGCCGGCGATCGAATCAATGGAGGGAGCTGCTCTACATTACACGTGCCTGATGGAAAAAGTGCCATTTATTCAACTGCGCAGTATTTCAAATTACATAGCCGAAAGGAACAAAACAAAATGGGATATGAAAAGGTCAATTAGCAATCTGAATAAAGCACTCATAAATTTTGTTGAAGCGATAAATTAAAAACGACAAACTTGAAACTTTCACTTGGTTTTTCTCCCTGTCCAAACGATACTTTCATCTTTGATGCATTGGTCAATAAAAAAATTGATACGATGGGATTTGAATTTGAGGTTATACTCGAAGACGTGGAAACACTTAACCAATGGGCGCTGCAAAGCAGGCTTGATATCACAAAGCTGAGCTTTCCAGCCTTTTTTCAATCGAGCGATGAGTATGTTCTTTTGAATTCGGGAAGTGCATTGGGGAAAGGAGTTGGACCTTTATTAATTTCAAAATCTGAGGCCGGAGATCAAGGGTCAAAAATAGAAGATCTCACCATTGCGTTACCCGGAATCCATACAACAGCCAATCTTCTTTTCAGCTTTGCTTATCCAAATGCGCTGAATAAAAAATTCATGGTTTTTTCTTCTATTGAGGAGGCAGTGCTAAGCGGGAAAACTGATCTTGGCGTAATAATTCATGAGAATCGCTTCACGTATCAACAAAAGGGATTATATAAAGTCAGAGATCTTGGAGAATATTGGGAGCAAAAAATGAAGGCGCCAATACCTTTGGGTGCCATTGCCATAAAAAGGAAAGTTGGAGCAGTGGCTGAAAAAATAGACTCTTTGATACGGCGAAGTTTGGAATATGCATTTTCAAACTACCCTTTCATAACGGACTATGTGAAGCGACATTCCCAGGAAATGAGTGAGGGTGTTATGCGCCGCCACATCGACCTTTATGTAAACAATTACTCGCTTGACCTCGGCGCCGAGGGAAGGCAGGCTATTGCTACCCTGCTTGATGTATGCGAGCGATCAGGCAATAAACAAGGCGCAGCTCATTCATTGTTCCTTTAAAATAACTGCAAACAAAAAGCCACCCGCTTTCCGGATGGCATTAGGTATCAGAGGCAAGTATGAAATATATTTAATGAGGTTGTTCTACGATCCCGGCTTTGACCGCATACATGACCAATCCAGCCATGGACTTTGTACCTGTTTTTGTCTTTAACTTATCACGTATGGCCTCAACGGTGCGTGGGCTAAGGTCCACAATATCGGCTATCTCCTTTGTGCTCTTTTCGTCACACATCAGCCTCAAAATGAGAATTTCTTTTTCAGTCAGCTGCACATCATGCGGGGTATTTGATTCAACTGTTCGCTTTGTGCGAAGACCATTAAGCAAAGCCTTATTGGTGAGATCATTGAAAAAGAACTCCTGCTGGTAGCAAGTTCTTATGGCCTGGTAGATAGTTTCGGAATCCGAATCTTTGGTGAGATAGGAATTGGCACCGATTTCCATCATGCGGCTGATCATCGAATGATCGTTGTGCATGGAGAGCATGATCACCCTGATGTTCGGGTACAGTCTTTTCACTTCGGGCAGAGTAGTTAACCCATCCATAATTGGCATCTGGATGTCAAGTAAAACTACATCGGGCTGAATGTGCTTAAGAAGGTTGAGAAGCTGCATGCCGTTTTCGGCTTCGGCCACCATCTGGATATCCTTACGGGCTGATAAAGAAGTTTTTACTCCGGTACGGAAAAGGGCATGATCATCGGCAATAGCCACCTTGATGACAGTGTTGGGGTCGAGGTTCTTCATGGGATATTAATTGAATTAAAAACGAATAATTATGTTTTTTTATTGTTGCTTTTGCGTGCAAATTGAAAAAAAGCTGCCAAATATTCTATAGTACAACTACGTAATTTAACCATGTGGAAAGTACCAAAGCCCGATTTCAAATGAAATCTTACGACATCAATGAGGGGAGCTTTACGAACAGCACAGTAAAAACCATTACAAGAAAATCGGTCATTATTGCTCTTGTGGGCGGACGTTTGCGGATATATTTTTGTTTCAGAAAGTTGATTGATACGGAGAACTCGTCTTCATACTCTACCGTCCAATGTCCTGAATACCGTCCAGAAAGTTTTTTAAACAAATCCTTTGAAAAACTGACGACATACCCGCAATCAACTTTCTCTTTTTTAGTCCCCCGTTTTTTTAAAGCCAATATCGACGAGAGGCAGTCATCAAAAAAATTATCCTGGTCCCTATTTTATTCCGACTCTTTCCAGTCCACTAGTCTATTACATCGCAGATAATCGGTTCTTAATCCTTACCCTTTTTTCACAAGATTAAGTCGTGTTACGTCAGCCTGCTTCTTCTCATCCTTCCTGATTTATATCTCTCCATGTTTCCATATTTTCCCTTCGAAGTAAGGCGGATAATATTCTTTTAGAGAACTGCAAGATTTTCAAATGGCTTTTGCGGCAAGGCTGAGTTACAAAAATGATTTTTTCCCCTATGACGTGGTTTTGCGATTATCTGTGCGCATCCAATGGACGCACAGATTGTCTTTGGGTTGCAATTGATAAAAGTTAAAAATATACGTTGTGTTATGGGAACTTGAAAGGAAACCATAATTTGTTCTGTCACTTCTCATGTGATATTGACACTTTACAGATTGGATTTAGCCCCCACCTTTTGCGTGGGGTTTTTGTTTTTTGTGCCATCACTCTGTGGAATGGATTTCCCATTTCCTGGTACTTTATTGCTGTGCCCGCCTTTAAAACGGGTTTTGCACAGAAATTGCATTACCATAGGTGATGTGTTTTTTATCAATTCTTAAATAATAGCTAGGGGCCGCTCGGCCCCTCTTCTTTTTCGTTTGCCTTTAAACGTTCTTTTGACAATTATATATCCATGTTATATATTCGCCCTGAATTTTCATAGGATAAGGTTTAATGGTTAAGGGCTGTTTCTACAGCCTTTTCCCTTTTCGGACGGAACACAATCTTTTGCTGTTATTGAGGCTCTATATAGCGGTATAGCCTTCAGCAGACTCCACCGGGTGACGCAGAAATGTCCAAAAACGAGTTCCCTCAATGTCCTTCCCGGATGATCTAAAATGGTTAAGAAACAACGGCTGGTCACGGGGCTGTCCATTGTCACCTTCCCATTGCTATTCCAAT
>DASYSW010000251.1:0-19123 GCA_036002905.1 Chitinophagaceae bacterium | reverse complement strand
CAAACATCTGGAAATCCTCCCCGGGAAGCGGGGTAATGTGATGATTGTTTCCAACTAAACATTGAGGTTGTAGTTTATGGATTAGATCATATATCTCTCTAAAGTGCCAGTCGACACGTGGTGTTGGGTTGTCATGGTTGTCATTATCCAATTGATCCCAATAGCCATCAAACCAAATGCCTGCTATCTCTCCATAGTTGGTTAATAGTTCAGTCAACTGATTCTTCATGAATTGTATATAGTCATTCCAGTTACCATGCACTGTTCTTCCTGTGCCGTGACCAGTGTTTCCCGTCCAATATGAATAATCATCCCTTCTCCAATCCAGCAGTGAGTAGTACAAGAACAATCGAACCCCCTGTTTATGGCATTCATCGGCCAGCATCTTCACAATGTCTTTATGATACGGGGTATTCATGATATTGAAGTCGGAAAATTTTGTGTCCCACATGCTGAAGCCATCATGATGTCTTGTGATCAAAGTGATGTACTTCATGCCTGCATTCTTTGCCATGCTCACCCATGCAGCTGCATTGAATGCGACAGGGTTAAAAAAATCTTTCAAGTTCGTATAATTTTTCACGCTGATATTCCTGACCTGCATCACCCATTCACCCGACCCTGGAATACTGAAGGGGCCCCAATGAATAAACAAGCCGAACCTCGCATCGCTGAACCAATCCCTGGCTTTCAGATTTTCCGGTGTTGGTGTGTAGGGCTGAGAATGGGCTTGCCCATATACAACCAAACTAAAAAGTGCTATAAATAAGTATTTCATGCCTGATGTTTTAATTGTTCAATTTTACAAATCCACCATCAATCAGGTAATCGCAACCCGTAATAAAGGCGGCTTCATCACTGCAGAGATACAAGGCCAGGCTGGCGATCTCTTCCGGCTTTCCCATTCTCCCGATAGGTTGGGTCTTCGATAATTTGTCAAACATCTCTTTTTCTTTCCCCGGGAAATTTTTTTGGAGATAGCCATCTACAAATGGTGTATGTACTCTGGCCGGCGAGATAGAGTTACAGCGAATATTATGATTGAGATAGTCTTTTGCAACAGATATAGTCATCCCGATCACAGCGCCTTTTGTCATGGAATAGGCAAACCGGTCCGGCAAACCAACGGCCGCAGCCACAGAAGCCATGTTAAGGATACACCCTACGTTTTTCCTTTTCATTATCGGGATCACTTCGCGCATGCAATTATACATGCCCTTTACATTTACATTAAACAAACGAACCAGGTCTTCCTCTGTAGTAGTTTCAATTGTACCCACATGTGCAATACCTGCATTGTTTACAAGTATGTCAATGACTGGTATGGTCTCAATGATACTTCTGACATCTGCCTGTTGGGTCACATTACATTTATTAAAAAAAGACTGGCCTCCCCAACGATGGATCTCCTCGACAACCGCCATGGCACCGTCATCAACATCCAAAATATGAACCACGCTCCCCTGTTTGGCAAATAACAAGGCAATCGCTTTTCCAATACCGCTCCCGCCACCCGTGATAATTGAAACTTTATTGCTTAAACTAAACATTCTGAATTCTATATTGTATTCTTTATTCTAAAAAAAATATTCTCTCCATCGATCTCCATTTTTCTCCCGGTTTGCTTCCGGGTATTGCCTGCTGATACTTCCACATCAGCTGCTCCCATTCCTGCACTTTCATATTTGCTTCATCCATTTTTGATTTTCGTTCAAATGTAAAATCATCGTTGGTTTCCATGATCATAAAGAGCCGGTTATTTATTCTGTAGATCTCCATTTGTCGAATACCTGCGTCTTTTATGCTCTTCAAAATTTCCGGCCATACCTTTCGATGGTATTCCTCGTACTCACTAATGAGCGTTGCGTCATCTTTTAGATCTAGCGCAAGACAAAATCTTTTCATACAACTTTAGTTTGAACCACTGATTCGCGACTGATGGCGACTTTGTAACCTTTTAGCCCAAAGAACAAAACAACAATGAAACACACTAACGGCACTATATACCCGGTCTGGATGTTTTTTGTTGCATCGGAAATAAGGCCAAGGACGGGTGGTAAAGCGGCCCCGCCGACTATAGCCATTATGATCAGGCTTGATCCCATTTTCGTTTCATGACCAAGACCTTTTATTCCTAAAGCAAATATGGTGGGAAACATGATAGACATAAAAAATCCGATCCCGATCAACGCATAAACGGTAATCATTCCTTCGCTGAAAATGGCGACCAAAGAAAGCAAAATATTGACGGCTGCATATAGGGCAAGGAGCCTGGCAGGTTGAATATATTTCATAACGAATGTTCCAAAGAAGCGACCCGTCATAAAGGCAATACCATAACCCCAACCAAGATATTCTGCTGCAACTTTTTCATTAAGACCAGCCGACCGATGTGCAAGGTTGATGAAAAAGCTTGTTACGCAAACTTGTGCCCCCACATAAAAAAATTGCGCGATCACGGCCCACATGAGATGTTTGTGTCTCAGCGTGTGTAATAAGTTCTTTCTCTCTGTCCTTTCCTCCTTTATATCGGGAAGCTTTGTCAGTAAAAACAACACCGCTACAGCAAGTATGATTAAACCTATCACAATGTAAGGGCCCTTTACACTTGCTGCTTCCGATTGCAGATAAATATTCCTGGCTTCTTGACTCATTTTCGCCAGGTCCGCATCTGTATACTCTTTGCCGGAGAGGATAAATCGTCCACCGATCAACGGCGCCACAGTAACAGCAAGCCCATTAAATGACTGCGCTAAGTTGAGTCGTTGCGTAGCAGTGTCCTCTGCGCCTAACACAGTTGCATAGGGATTTGCTGCTGTTTCTAACATCGCAAGACCGCAAGCTATGATGAATAGCGCTGCAAGGAAAAATGCATATTCCCTTGTGTTGGCTGCAGGAACGAATAAAAAAGCTCCGGCGGCAAACAATATCAAACCGATTATAATGCCAGCTCTAAAACCCAGTCTTTGCATGATCAGTCCAGCGGGGATGGCCATAAGAAAATAGGCAATAAACACGGCTGAATCAACCAACGAAGATTGAAGGGTATTTAATCGAAAAGCTTTTCTTAAATGAGGGATCAGTATTGAATCAAGATTAATAATGAGTCCCCAGAAAAAAAACAAACTTGTCACCAGGATGAATGGTACGAGGTATTTGTTTGATTGGCTCATTGAAGTCAGTTTGGTTTAATCCGTGACTAGCGACTCTATTTCACCGAAAACTTATACACAGTTGTTTGCCTGTATGTTTCACCCGGTTTTAAAATGGCCGTCGGAAAAGAAGGTTGATTGGGACTGTCTGGATAATGCTGGGTTTCCAAACATAACCCGGCATGCTGCGCATACTTTTTTCCATTCTTTGTATTCACCAACGACCCATTTAAGAAATTTCCAGTATAAAACTGGATACCCGGTTGCGTGGTAAATACTTCCATATAACGGCCGCTGGCGGGGTCATACACCGTTGCAGCCTTTTGATCCTTTAAAATCCAGTTGTGATCATATCCTCCTTTTACCTTGTCAATATCTTTTCCAACTGCTTTCGGGGTTGTGAAGTCAAGAGGCGTTCCTTTCACGTCGGCGATCTGACCAGTCGGAATTAACTGATCATTCACAGGTGTATATTTATCGGCATTTAACTGCACTACATGACCAAGAACAATGGAATCTCTACCGGCAGATAAATTAAAGTAAGAATGATTTGTCAGGTTTACGGGAGTTGCTTTGTCCGTGGTAGCAGTATAGTCAAGTTTTAATGAATTGTCTGAACCCAGCGTGTAGATCACTTCTGCCTTCAAATTGCCAGGATAACCTTCTTCTCCATCCTTACTTTGATAGGTCAGCTTCAGGCTGCTATCACCAATTTTTGTAACATTCCAAATTACCTTATCGAAACCAACATTCCCGCCATGAAGGCTGTTACCGAAATTATTTGGAGCCAGGGTGTATGCTTTACCGTCCAACGTGAATTTTGCGTTGCCAATACGGTTGGCGTAACGGCCCACTAAAGCTCCCATATAGGGATTGGCTTTTTGCCGGTATCCGTCAAATGATTCAAAGCCCAATACCACGTCGCCCATCATTCCATCTTTCCCAGGGACCATAAGTTTTGTTACCGTGCCCCCGTAATTTAAAATACTTGCCTGCATTCCCGAAGAATTCGTCAGGGTGTATTCCGTAACCGGTGAATTGTTAAAATGCCCAAACGAGCTTTCAGTAATACTTGCTTTCCTCGAGTCTTTCATAACATGTGTCGTTTCATTTGAAGCAGAATTATTATTGCTATTACAGGCAAATGAACACAAAAGAATGGGAAGATAGAGAAGATAAACTAGTTTATTCATACGGCTTTTTTTAATCGCTGGCAATAAGTAGACGAATCTATAAAAAAAATTTTGATCACGAATTACACGAACCGCTTGGAGGAAATTAGTTGGGATCAAGAAGACGAATGATTTTAAACAGTGGAATCCCTCGTATTAATCTGTGAAATCTGTGATTTACATTTGCACCTCAAAAACTTACTGCATTATGAATTATCTCAAAAAAATCGTTTCCGGCATTTTAACCATTTGCGTCTGTCAATGCGTTTTCGCCCAGTCAATGGGAAAAGTTATCGAAGAGGCCACTGTAAAAAGCACCATTCTCAACAAGGCAGTCAGGTATACCGTCTATCTTCCTGTTGACTATGACCGTTCTGAAAGAACTTACCCGGTCGTGTACCTGTTGCATGGATTTACTGATGACAATACCGGCTGGTTACAATTTGGTGAGATCAACAGGTATGCAGACAAAGCCATTTCAGAAGGAACCATTCCGCCTATGATCATTGTCATGCCGAACGGAGATTCAAGTTTCTATATCAATTCCTATGACGGCAAAGAGAAGTACGAAGATTTTTTTATCAAGGAATTCATGCCTTCCATCGAAAAAACCTACCGAATCAAGGCGGACAAAAGATATCGTGGGATCGCTGGTCTTTCCATGGGTGGCTATGGTTCATTGGTCTATTCCTTAAAATATCCGCAGCTTTTTGCCGCCGCCGCGCCATTGAGTGCTGCAGTATTCGATGACAGTGCATTAGTGACAATGCCAGATGGTAGTTACGATGTTGTCTTCGGGCAGTTATTTGGCAGAGGTTTAAAAGGTAAGGACAGGCTGAGTAAAACCTTTTATGACAACTCTCCCTTAAAAATAGTGGAAACAAAATCCGCAGATGACTTGAAAAAGGTTCGTTACTGGATCGATTGCGGTGATGATGATTTTTTGACAAAAGGAAATTGCTTGCTGCATATATTGCTGGTCGATAAAAAAGTACCTCATGAATACCGTGTTCGCGACGGAGCACACAACTGGACTTATTGGCGTACGGGCATTGTTGACGCTTTAAAATTCATTGGTGACAGCTTTCACCAGCAGTAAGTTCACAGTTCAACTGCAAAAAAATAATACCCGTATCTTTAAAATCGTATGAAGAAGAATTTTTTTATTGCTTTAGAAGGTCTTGATGGAAGCGGAAAAAGTACCCAAATAAAACTCCTGGCTGAAAAATTAAAAGGACAGGGTTTGAAAATATATACCACCGCAGAGCCAACAAACAGTCGCATTGGCCATATTATAAAGGATATTTTCAAACATAAGATGGAAGCCGACCACCGCACGATCGCAGCGCTATACGCCGCCGACAGGCTGGACCATCTTACAAATAACACGGATGGTATTCTGAAAAAAATGGAAGAGGGCTACACGGTTATAACAGATCGCTATTATTTTTCATCTTATGCCTACCACGGCACACACATGGATATAAACTGGGTCATTACTGCCAATTCCCTGAGCGCCGACCTGCTGCGACCCGATCTGAATATTTATATAGATATATCGCCTGAAGAAAGCATGAGGCGTCTTAATAAGGGAAGGGATTCAATCGAACTATATGAATCGATAGAAAATCTGAAAAATGTAAAAGACAAATATTTTGAAGCATTTGAAATACTCCGCGGAAGAGAAAACGTTTCTGTTGTCAATGGAAACCGCCCGAAAAAAGAGATCGCCAATGAAATTTGGAATGAAGTTTCAAAGCTGGTTGGATATGATAGTCATCACATGGAAAATACCATGCAATGAAAAGGGAGTTAGCAGTAATTGTTAAGGGGCAGGTCATTGATGAGCAAACACGTTGTGTGCATTATCATTCGCCCCTCGATGTAATTGCCATAAAATTCAAATGCTGCAATGAATATTATCCCTGCTATGAATGTCATGAGGAAGAGGCCGGTCACCAATCCGAAGTATGGAAAAAAAATGAATTCGACACAAAAGCGATCCTTTGCGGTATATGCGGCAATGAAATGACGGTCCGTGAATATTTAACCAGTAACAACCATTGCCCTCATTGCCATTCAGCTTTTAACCCTAATTGTAGCAAACATTATCACCTTTATTTTGAAACTTAAATTAAAATGTCAGTCGAAAAAAAATTAGCCGAGCTAAACTTAACGCTCCCGCAATCTGCTCCCTCAAAAGGCATTTTTAAAAAATGTCTCGTTGTGGGTAATCTTTTATATGTATCGGGACATGTCGCCCTTAACAGCGACGGAAGCCTGATCAAAGGCAAGCTGGGAAAAGATATTTCCGATGAAGACGGAAAAGCAGCTGCAAGGCAGGCGGGACTTGCCATTCTTGGTTCTATCAAAGAACATTTTGGAAATTTTGAAAAAATAAAAAGAGTAGTGAAACTTTTGGGAATGGTTAATTGCATACCCGAATATGAAAACCAACCCACCATCATTAACGGCTGCAGTGAGTTGTATGTTCAGCTTTGGGGTGATGATAATGGGAAAGGAGTTCGTAGTGCCGTAGGAATGGGTTCGCTTCCCGGTAACGTTGCCGTTGAAATCGAAGCAATTTTTGAATTGGCTTGAATGCAATTATGGATAAGGCCTGGTATCAAATAAAGGATATTGATAAACTCGATTCACCAACTCTTGTTGTGTTTCCGGAAAGAGTGAGGGCAAACATTCAGATAGCAATTAGCATGGTTGCCAACGTGACCCAACTGCGACCTCACGTAAAAACAAATAAGTCGGCCGAGGCCACGCAGCTGATGTTGGATGCTGGGATCTCAAAATTCAAATGCGCCACGATTGCCGAAGCGGAAATGCTGGGCATGATAAAAGCGCCGGATGTTGTGCTCGCTTACCAGCCATTGGGACCCAAACTCCTGCGATTTGTTGAACTAGTAAAAAAATTTCCCTCAACTAAGTATTCGTGTCTTACAGATAATCTTTCTGCTGCCCGGGAACAAGCTGAGGCCTTTGCCTCCAATGGACTGGAAATATCGGTTTATATTGACCTGAATGTGGGAATGAACAGAACGGGAATCATTCCAGGCGAAAAGGTTATTGAGCTTTGTAAATTTTGTTCATCAACAAAAGGAATAAAATTCGGTGGTCTTCATGCTTACGATGGCCAAATCCGCAGTAAGGATTTTGCGATGCGTACAAAAGAGTGCGATGAGGCATTTTCGATGATTGGAAAACTGAAAGAGGAATTGATGAAAATCGGGATCCCGGTTCCGAACATCATTGCCGGAGGCTCCCCTACTTTTCCCATTCATGCAAAACGAAAGAACATAGAGTGCAGCCCCGGGACATTTATTTATTGGGATAAGGGTTACACAGACTTGTGCCCTGAACAAAGTTTTCTCCCTGCAGTGGTCGTAGTAACGCGGATCATTTCTTTGCCCTCACCGACAAGAGTCTGCACGGATCTTGGCCACAAATCTGTTGCTGCCGAAAACGAAATTGGCAGGCGAGTCTTTTTTCTGAATGCCACCGATCTTAATCCCGTCGGTCAAAGTGAAGAACATTTGGTATGTGAAACGGGAAATGATCACCATCATAAAACAGGGGACGTTTTGTATGGATTACCGTATCATATTTGTCCCACCGTGGCTTTATATGAAAGAGTCTATACAGTTGAAAATGGAAAAATAACGGGTGGGTGGAACAACATTGCGAGGGATAGAAAAATTACAATTTGAAGTTTGATGTTTGAGATTTGATAGCCAAAAGCCTCAAATTTCAAATATCAACCCTCAAATCTGAAACATATATGTTTATTATAGATGCACACCTCGATCTTGCTATGAATGCAATGGAATGGAACCGTGATTTGCGCCAACCTATTGGTGATATTCGGAAAAGAGAGATTGGAATGAATGACAAACCTGATCGCGGAAAGGGAACCGTTTCATTTGAGGAATTGAGAAAAGGCAATATTGGATTAGTTGTGGCAACTCAAATTGCAAGATTTACCGCGCCCGGGAATCCTTTGGAGGGCTGGCACTCACCTGAACAAGCCTGGGCACAAACCCAGGCCCAACTCGCCTGGTATAAAGCGATGGAAGACGAAGGTGAGTTGATACACATAAAAGATCTGCGCTCGCTGGAAATCCAATTGGCTTACTGGTCGCAAACTGGTAATGAAGACAAGAAATCAATTGGATTCATCTTAAGTCTCGAAGGAGCCGATTCATTAATAACGTTGGACCACCTGTACCGGGCTTACGAATATGGATTGCGGGCAATTGGCCCTGCGCATTACGGACCGGGCCGGTATGCAAATGGAACAAATGCGACTGGCAAGATGAATAAAAATGGTTTGGAGTTGTTGAGAGAAATGGAAAAACTCAACATCATCCTTGATGCAACACATCTTTGTGACGATGCATTCTGGCAAGCGATAGATCATTTTCACGGGCATGTATGGGCCAGTCATAATAATTGCCGTGCATTGGTCAATCATAACCGCCAGTTTAGTGATGAGCAAATAAAAATCCTGATTGAAAGAGGTGCTGTGATCGGGGGTGCTTTTGATGCATGGATGTTAGTACCAAATTGGATCCGTAAGAAATCAACACCCCGCGAAATGAATTGCGATCTTGAAAAAGTTATTGATAGCCTCGATCATATTTGTCAGCTCGCCGGCAACACTGATCACGTTGCCATTGGCTCCGATCTTGACGGAGCTTTTGGAAAAGAGCAATGTCCTTATGATCTTGAAACGATCGCCGATCTTCAAAAAATTCCGGCACTTCTAAAGAAAAGAGGTTATGCCGAGGAAAGCATTAATAATATCATGCATGGAAACTGGTTGAGGTTTCTGCGAAAAGCCTGGAGCTAGTTAAAGAGTAATGAATGATGAGTGATGAGTATTTCAAACAAAAAATAAACCTTACTCATTACTCATTATTCATCACTGATTTTCTCTCCTGGCTTTAAAAATGGTTTGAGCAGATCAATTGGAACAGGGAAAATGGTAGTTGAATTTTTTTCGGTTGCGATCTCCCTCAATGTTTGAAGGTACCGAAGCGTTAGGGCGCTTGAATTTTCGCTTAAGATCTTTGCGGCGTCGGCCAAACGTTGTGATGCCTGGAATTCTCCTTCCGCCGCGATTATTTTCGAGCGACGTTCCCGTTCAGCTTCTGCCTGTTTGGCCATGGCCCTTTGCATTTCCTGCGGCAGGTCGATTTGTTTTACCTCTACATTGGAAACCTTTACTCCCCAGGGTTCGGTATTGGCATCAATGATCTGTTGCAATTTGTGATTGATCTTGTCTCGTTGAGAAAGCAGGTCATCCAATTCCGACTGGCCCAATACGCTTCGCAATGTTGTTTGAGAAATTTGGGAAGTTGCTGCCAGGAAATTTTCGACCTGGACGATCGCCTTTTGCGGATCAATGACACGGAAATAAACAACGGCATTTACTTTGATCGAAACATTGTCCTGCGTGATCACATCCTGCGGCGGTACATCCAATACCACTGTACGCAAACTAACACGCACCAACCGGTCAACAATTGGAATAAGAAAAATAATACCGGGACCTTTTGCCTTTATCAGCCGGCCAAGACGAAACACCACTCCTCTTTCATACTCTCTCAAAACTTTTATGGCGTTTGATAAGATGATGATAGCAAAAATGACAATGACGATGGTCACAACGGGAACTTGTTGCATACGTAAATTTTAAAGAGGGTTAACTATTTAATTTCTCACAGATTTCACAGATTAAACACTGATACAATAATATTGAACAAAACCTGTGTTCCTCTGCGAAATCAGTGAGATAAAAAATTAGTCTTTAGCTGCGTTCAAACCTCTGGAACTTCTGGAACTTTTTACACATTTGAAACCTTCTCGACAAACAGTTTAAACCCCTGCATATCTTTCACACGAATTTTCTCACCTTTATTGATCTCTCCACTCAACGATTCTGCCTGCCATAACTCTCCATGCACCAGGACCATCCCTGATGGACTTAATATCTCATTTGCAATACCGGTTTCATCAACAAGCGCGTTCATGCCAGTAGTGGGTTTTAATCGCTGCGCTTTTATTCCCATGCCAATGACAAAAAGAAAAAACAAGGCGGTAACAGCAGTCGTAGAAATGATGACCGTCCAGGATATTTTTCCAATATCACCAGATCCCGTTCGGATCAGCATCATAGAACCAAGTAGCAAGGAAATGATTCCCCCTATCGCAAGCACACCGTGGCTGACAATCTTGACCTCAAGAATAAAAAGTAACAGGGCAAACGCAATCAGTGCAACGCCTGCATAGTTAACCGGCAAAGTTTGCAGCGAATAAAAAGCAAGGATCAAACTAATAACTCCAAGGATGCCGGGAAGGATCGATCCCGGGCTGTATAACTCGAACATGATCCCATAAAACCCGAGCATCAAAAGTATATAGGCTATATTCGGATCGCTGATGATGTTCAGCAATTTTTCAATAAAGCCCATTTTATAAGTCTCAATTTTGGCCGAGGCGGTGCGAAGTATTACCTCCCCTGAATTCAGTTCTACCTTTTTTCCATCTATCATTTTCAATAATTCAGCATCATTCTTTGCGATAAGATCAATGACGGAATCCTGCAGCGCTTCTGTTTCAGAATAGGAATAGCTTCTTCGCACTGCGTTATCCGCCCATTCAATATTACGGTTCCGTTTTTTTGCAATCGTGCGGATGAATGCAGCTGCGTCATTTGTAATTTTTCCATACATCACACTGTCAATTTCACCTCCTGTAACCGGATGCGCAGCACCAATATTTGTCCCGGGCGTCATTGCTGCAATATTTGCTGAAAGGGTTATAAATACACCCGCAGAACCTGCATCAGCGCCGGCCGGTGAAATGTACACGACGATTGGTACAGATGACTCCATGATATCACCAACAATATTCCGCGTAGATTTTAGCAAACCACCTGGAGTGTTGAGATGAATAATGAGGCATTCGGCTTTTTTGTTTTCAGCTTTTGTAATGGCGTGGTGAATAAATTCCGCCGTGGCAGGGTTTATCGTGGCATCTACATGTATTGAGACAACTGTCTGTGCTTTGAGTGCAGGCGACAAGGAAAAAATGAAGAGCAGGTATAGCAATCTCCGCTTCATAAAAGACAAGCTTAAATGCAAGCTTAGTACCTGTAATTTACTAAAAACAAAGCAATTGAATTTGGTGAGTGGCGAATGGTGAGTGGTTAGTGGGGGTTTCGGGTTGGCCAGTTTTCCGTTTGGTCCTTATGCGAGTCGGACATTGATGGCAAAATTTCACGTTGTACGTTTGACGTCTAGCGATCATCACCAGCTCTGCAAACCCTCTTTCAATGCCTTGTGATATTTGCGCAGGTCGAAACTGTATAGATAAGGCGCTTTATGAGCGCCACCCTTTTTCACCTCCTGTAGACGTTTGAGGATGCCGTAGCTTAAAATTTTTCTTTGAAAATTTCTCCTGTCCAATTTTTTGTTCAAAATGGTCTCGTACAATTTTTGCAATTGAGGCATTGTAAATTTTGCAGGCAAAAGACTATAGCCAATGGGATGATAGTTCAAATGAGTTTGCAAGGTGCTGAGTGCCTCGCCCGCAATTTGCCGATGGTCCATCATCAGGTCAGGCAAATCGTTCACATCCCGCCACGTGCAGTAATCGGAAAAGTTATCCGGCTCCGGATTGACGTGTGAATATTCAACCAGTGCGTAGTAACCGATCGTTACAAATCGACGAAACAACCAGTGGTCGTCTGCCAATTCAATCCCGTCCTTCCTTAAGATCTCGCGATGAAAATTTGAATCGGATCGCCTCGGTTTCCCAAATACATTAAACTGCTGAAGAAATATTTTTGAAAGCCCGGTCCTCTCTTTTAGCACACGCTGAGCAGCTTCATCCACATCTTCATCTTTAAAAACAAAGCCGCCAGGCAGACACCATTGTTTTGCATTCTTCATTTTCAGCAACAATACTTTCAGCTGGTTTTCATGAAAACCAAATATCACGCAATCCAATGACAATGAAGGAAGGTAGACCTCGAGGCCTTCAACAATGAAATCTTTTATATTCTTTTTATTCACGATTTGCAAAGATGGCTTAAAAATATTTTCACCGGGACGTCCCAATTTAAGAAAATATATTTACATTGTGTCATATTGACGCAATGAAGTATAAAACAAACAGCAACACTTGATCTGGCAAAAGAAATTGTTACGGAAAAAGATAATAAAGTTCTTGTTCCTCAAACAGAGATCAATGAATTAAAATCACAAAAGAAAGCTTTCTGATAAAATCCATTGTTGACATCAATAAAATACGTATGAAAAGAAACTTCTCCTTTCTATTGTTACTCGTGTTTACGGCTTCTATAGCCACTGCTCAATTGAACGAAGTCGCTCCCCTGGTGAAAACTGCAAACGGCACACTTGAAGGAGTGAATGAATCCGGTGTAAAGACATTCAAAGGCGTTCCGTTTGCCGCACCACCGGTTGGTGATCTCCGCTGGAAAGAACCACAGCCAGTGAAAGACTGGACCGGAGTGCGCAAAGCAGATAAGTTTGGTCCGCGTGCTATGCAGCTACCCGTTTTTGGAGATATGAATTTCCGTTCCGATGGTATGAATGAAGACTGTTTGTACCTGAATGTATGGACCCCGGCGAAAACCGGCGGTGAAAAACTCCCGGTACTTGTTTATTTCTATGGCGGTGGATTTATGGCCGGTGACGGTTCTGAGCTAAGATATGATGGTGAGAGTATGGCGCGGAAGGGCATTGTTTCTGTAACTGTAAACTATCGTTTGGGAATTTTTGGATTTCTCTCACACCCTGAACTCACAAAGGAATCACCACATCATGCATCGGGTAACTATGGATTGCTTGACCAAAGTGCCGCATTACTATGGGTTCAAAAAAATATCGCTGCATTTGGTGGCGATGCAAAGAAGATAATCATTGCGGGTGAATCGGCTGGCTCATTTTCGGTGAGCGCACAAATGGCTTCACCTTTATCGAAAAATATCATTGCAGGCGCTATTGGGGAAAGTGGTTCTTTACTGGGTCTTAATCCTACAGCCAGTTTGCAAGACGCTGAAAAAGCCGGTGCTGGTTTCGGGACAAGTATAAAGGCAAATTCATTGTCTGATCTTCGCGCTATGCCCGCCGATCAATTATTAAAAGCAACCGCGAATGCAGGGTTTGGAAGATTTCCAATTTGTGTAGATGGTTATTTTTTCCCAAAGTCCCCACTTGAAATTTTTGAAAAAGGCGAACAAGCTCATGTGCCTTTACTCGTAGGATGGAATTCACAAGAAATGGTTTATCAAATGGTGATGGGCCAGGATAAACCAACATTGGATAATTATAAAAAAGCCCTTGAAAAACTTTACGGTGATAAGTCGGCTGATGCAATGGCAGTTTATACTGCATCGAATGACGAAGAAGCAGAACAGGTTGCCACTGATCTTGCGAGTGATCGCTTTATTGGTTTTAGTACCTGGAAATGGAGTGATGTGCAAAGCAAAACAGGTGGCAAGCCGGTATATCGCTATTTATATGCGCGTCCAAGACCGCAGATGAGAGCGGAAATGGGCAATGCCACCGCAGGTCTTGCAGGTGGTGTGATAAAGGATACTTCTGCTAACAAGGCGCCGGCAATGCCGCCGGCGAAAGGCGCAGTTCATTCTGCTGAAATTGAATACGCACTTGGCAATTTGTCGACTAATCGGGTGTACGACTGGCAACCGGAAGATTATAAAGTTTCAGAGATCATGCAGGCTTTCTTTGCCAATTTTATAAAGACAGGAAATCCGAATGGTCTCGGTTCTCCTGAATGGCCCGCTGTTGACAACAACAAAGGTGTGCAGGTCATGCATATTAATGTTGACACAAGAGCAATGGAAGACAAAAATAGCAAAAGGTATTTGTTCATGGATAAGACAGCGAAGAAATAGGTTCGTGAGTCGTCAATTGTGAATTGTGAAACTCAAACTGTACTATTAATCAAAAATTATTCTTCATGATAACGAGAAAAGATTTTTTAAAAAGAACGGGCACGGCTGCGTTGGGCAGCATATTACTCTCCGATAAATTCATGGCGGCTTTTGCCGGGAAAAAAACGGCTCCCATCGGTCTCCAGTTATATACCCTTGGCAATTTAATGACGGCTGATGCCAAAGGAACATTACAAAAGTTAGCAGCCATCGGCTTTAAAGAATTGGAAAGCGCAGGCTCTGAGAAGGGAAACTTTTATGGCTACACACCAAAAGAGTTTGCTGCGATGGTAAAAGACGCTGGTATGAACTGGCGCTCGGCTCATGTGGGTGGCGCGCCATTTACCGCAGACCAGATCATGAAAATGGCAAAGCCAAAAACTGCTGCAGATTCTGCGAGGGTACAAAAGTTCGTGGAACAGTTTAAGAACAGGCCAAAAACGCCAAACCTGACCGAGAACTATCAGCAACTTGCTGACGAAGCTGCAGAAGGCGGATTAAGTTACCTCGTGTGCTCGAGTATCCCCGTAAGCACGCTCGATGAAATAAAAACGGCTGTTGATGTTTTCAGCAAAACAGGCGAGGCTTGCAAAAAGAATGGAGTTCAATTTGCCTATCATAATCACACAACCGAGTTTGATGATGTAGAGGGCCATCGTCCGTTCGACCACATTCTTAACAACACCGACAAAGACATGGTGAAGATGGAACTTGACCTGGCATGGGCGACTAAAGCGAAACAAGATCCTGTTGAATTATTTAAACTTCATCCTGGTCGCTACCCGTTGTGGCATGTAAAAGACCTCAATAAAGACACCTTGATGCCGGCGGAAGTCGGAACAGGTATCGTTGACTTCAAACACGTTTTTGCCAATGCAAAGGAATCAGGGATGAAATACTTTTTTGTTGAACAGGACCAGGCACCCAATCCATTGCAGAACGTGACAAACAGTTACAACTATCTGAAAAAGATGTTGGCTTAAACGAAAATTTCAAGAACAGTTGAGTCTGCGCCGAGTCTCGGACAGAACTTGTCGTCTTATTTTAGCAGATAAAATATAAAAAGAAATTTCTATAGACTCCGCATGTACGGCTTTTACAGGAACATTTCCTAAGATCCTATCCTTTTGATACTCTTACCGCTGAAATAAAAATCAAATCACACTTATTCCGGAGTCAGCATTGGCATTATTTTTTCGGCTTTTTCAAATCAGAGTTTTATTAGGACCCCTTTATCTATTTGGTTACATTTTTTTTAATCTTTTAAAAGCAGTGATTATGAAAAAACTATTGCTATTTATGTTGGCGATCGCCCTGACCGCTACCATAGCAGTTGCCCAAGACAAAAAAGATTACAAACAGGAACGCACGGAATGGGAAAAGAAAGTAAAAAATGAATTGAAGCTAACAACAGATCAAACAACAAAGTATGACGCACTTAACACCGAGTATGATTCTAAAATGGATGCTTTGGCACAAGATGCCAGTTTAAGTATGGATGCACAAAAAGAAAAGAAAATGGCGCTTAAAAAAGAAAAAGAAGGCAAACTGTTTGAATTCTTGACGCCGGAACAACAGGACAAATACAAGGCGCTGGTAGAGCAAAAGATGAAGGATATGAAAAAACCTTCAAATCAGTAAGTTGTTCTTTTACAAATTTTCAATAGCGGCATAACGTTGATGAGCTAATAAAACAATGGGTAAAAGCTATAAAAAACCGGATGTTGGTCATCCGGTTTTTATTTGCAACGAGTTCCGTTTACTGCTTCTGTGGCGGGTCTCCAAAGGACTCATCGTCCACATTTATTTCAACCCATACTTCGTCATATACCTGTTATACAGCTGTGTTTGCTTGTTTTCCAAACTTACTTTGCGGCCCTGGATGAATACAGCAGAGATAATGCTTGTACGCATATCTAAAATATCTCCATCGCTGATAACAATATTGGCATCCTTTCCTTCTTCAATTGTCCCGGTGCGGTCATCGATGCCCAGGATCTTTGCAGCATTCGAGGTGATCGATTGCAATGCTTCTTCTTTGCTTAATCCATATGCAGCGGCTGTCCCGGCATTAAAAGCAAGATTGCGATAACGGGTTTCATCATTATCATCGTTCAAAGCAAACAATACACCAGCCTGCTTAAGCATATAAGGTGTCTTGAACGGTTGATCAATATCGTCATCTTCCGTTTCGGGCAGATTGTATTCCCGTGAAAGGATCACTGAAATATTATTTTTCTTCAGCAGGTCCGCGATCTGCCAGCTTTCAGTGCCACCTACGATCACTACATCTATCCCAAATTCTTTTGCAAAGTCAACAGCTACGAGTAATTGTTTCACAACGTCTGCATGAATGAAAAGCTTCGCTTGTTTTGCAAATAAAGATTTTAGTGCTTCAAACTTCAGGTTCGTTTGCGCGTGTTCTGTTTCCAGCGAATAGGCTTTAGCTTCGCGAAAAAACTTTTTCACCGCTTCGATCTTATCAAGTCCTTCTTTCACGGGATCGGTTTCCGGCTGCTGGCCCCTGCTTGCAACAAATCTCGGACGACGGTTGATAAGACTTGGCATATAAAAGACGATCCCGGTGTTTCGTTTGTACAAAGCATCTTCCCAGTTCCATGCATCCAGCTGCATAACGGAACTTGTTCCTGCGATCAAACTACCGGTAGGAGCTACATTGGTCAAAACAATTCCATTTGACTTTAAAGTATTAATGATCTTTGAATCGGTGTTATACGCCACCGCTGATTGTACATTAGGATTCCATTCACCTAATTCCTGGTAGTCGTTTGAACCGCGCACTGCATTGGCGATCTCTTTTAAACCAAGATCGCTTTCCGGAAGAATGAGGCCCGGGTAAACCTGTTTCCCTTTTGCATCTACTATATCACCGGTTGCAGAAATATTTGTTCCCACCTGGACAATTTTTCCATCCGTTACTTTGATTGTGCCGTCGTTAATCACTGTCCCATTTCCTACATGGACCGTTGCATTTGTAATATAAAAAGTCCCTTTTTGAGATGGCGTTGGATATACATCATCCTGCCCCATTGCCGCACTACCAAAAAGGAAGATAGCTTGTGTGATAAAGAATATCTTTTTCATTTTGAATTTTTAATTTTTAATTGTTTCTTCATAGCTATCTGTCTGTAATAGCCCATCATTATGCTCGTAGTCTTCGCAATGAAGAACAACCTGTGAACTAGGTCTTGCAGGTATTACTTCTTTTGGATTGTTTTTCCCTTCTGTGATCATTTTCTGGATCAGCCGGTTTCTTTCCGCAGAGATTTGTTTGCGTAATTCCTTATCACGATCACGGTCAAAATAAACAATACCATCAACAATAGTTTTGTTTGCTTTCGCATATACGCTTAATGGGTTGTCACTCCACAAAACAAGATCCGCATCCTTTCCAACCTTGATGCTCCCGACCCTGTCATCCACATGTAAAGCTTTTGCCGGGTTCAGTGTAACCATTTTGAAAGCCTCCTCTTCAGTCAACCCTCCATACTTTACACTCTTGGCCGCCTCCTGGTTAAGATGTCGGGCCTGTTCCGCATCATCCGAATTAATGCAAACGTTCAAACCCTCTTTGACCATAATTGCCGCATTATAGGCCATGGCGTCCTGGACCTCCAATTTATAAGCCCACCAATCAGAGAAAGTAGAAGCGGTCGCTCCATGAGCCTTCATTTTATCGGCCACTTTATATCCTTCCAATATATGAGTGAACGTATTCACCTTGAACCCAAACTTCTCCGCAACTCTCATCATTTCCGTGATCTCACTTTGGACATAAGAATGGCACGTAATAAATCTTTTTCCATTCATGATCTCAACAAGCGCATCCAACTCCAGGTCACGTCGAACAGACATCTGAGCTTCCCCGCCTTTCTTTTTGCTGGCCTGTTCAGCATCCTTCATTTGTTTTTGATAATCGGCCGCTTTTGCAAATGCATCCATCTGCACTTCTTCAACACCCATGCGTGTATCCGGGTAACGGGTGTTGCCTTGCGTGGCGGCAGTACGTTTTACATTTTCACCAAGGGCAAATTTGATAAATGGGTCAGCTCCCTTAAACTTTAACTCCTCATCGTTTACACCCCAGCGCAATTTGATTAATTGTGTTTGTCCGCCGATTGTATTTGCCGAACCGTGAAGAATATGGGAAGATGTGACACCACCACTTAACTGGCGATAGATATTGATGTCCTCGGGATTCAAATTATCGGCGATACGAACTTCAGATGTTACTGACTGAGCTCCTTCATTGATAGAAAATGCTGCGATGTGAGAGTGCTCATCTATAACGCCGGGCGACAGGTATTGACCTGTCCCATCAATTACCTTTGCGGAGGCGTCAGATAAATTCTTGCCGATCTGTGCGATTTTTCCATTTTTTACCAATACGTCGGTATTGGGAAGTATACCCTCCTTTTCATTTGTCCAAACCGTGGCATTCTTTATTAATAAATTTTCCTGGTGAGGTAATGAATCCCAACCGTAGGCACCGAAAGGATAGGTAACCTTGCCAAGTTTCAATGGCATTTTCTTTTTTGCACTGTCAGAAGATTCATTTGTTTTGACAAGTGTGGCTGTCCAGGTTAATGGATTACCCAGCGTATCGACACCACTTCCCTGCCAGACATCACCATTATTTACACCACTCAACCGTATACTGGCTCCTTCTTTACCACCCCCCTTACTTTGTTCCTGCTGCCCTTTTTTTTGCGGAGTCGTGGAAAAACTTAGTTTCACCAGTTTTCCATCATAGTTGAATTTTCCCGTCAGAGTGTCTT
>DASYSW010000250.1:0-11333 GCA_036002905.1 Chitinophagaceae bacterium | reverse complement strand
TTTAAGCAAATCGGGCACCAATATGTGACATAATTTGTATTTTCAGACGAATTGATATTTTGGTCTTGGGTCCGGATGACTTTAGGAGCATAACGCCGGCAGGATTCAGCAAACTTTTGGCAATGGCTAAAATGTATATCGCTATTTTCCATTGAAATCGAATTGAAAACTTTTGCTACCCTTATTGCTACCCAGGCCTTTTAAAAACGACGAAACCCGCTACTGGAGCGGGTTTCATAAAGGTTTAAGCGGAGAGAGAGGGATTCGAACCTTTGATATTCAGCTTAAGTTGCTTTAAGTCCTTTTTGGTAGGCCATGCCGTAAACGATAAACAAAATAGCCATACAACACAATACCACACTGGATTTCAAGTTTATCCCAACTTTTTTGGAACACTATCATGGTTAATCAACGCCAAAAAATAGTTTCAAGATAATTGCACCCCATTTTGCACCCTGATCTAAATTCCCCTACATTTATAGGATCAAACCAAAGTTATGGGAACCATAAGATTTGCACTTAAACCGGATAAGGCGGACAAGAAAGGCCTGGTTCCGGTTGACCTCATCTATCAGCTACACGGCCAACGGAAGTTTTTCCGGACCGATAAAAAAATAGTTCCGGCAAACTGGAACGCGCTGAATCAAGAAGCGATATTCCTGGATAAAGTTGCAGCGAAGAAAACAGAAGCACCCGTTCCGGACTACGCATTCTTCCTAAAATCAAAGGAAGTAACTGATTTAAACTTAAGCCTTGGAAACCTTAGGAAAGACATTGCTAAAATCGAAGACAGGTTTGAAGATGACGGCATTCCTTATTCATCCCAAATGGTTATTGATCGGCTGAAGGAATTGAAGGGGACCGCCACAAAAAAGGAACTGCCCTCCGATGTGGTATTGGATTTCATTGAAAAATATATCCGGGATCATTCCGCCACTCGGGTTAAGGGGAGCTTGTCGGTATACAAAAGCCTAAAGGCACATCTTACTGCGATGGTAAAGAAATATAAAATTGCGGTTACCTTCCAGAATATTGATCACCGGTTCCTGCAGGACTTCCAAAATTTTCTTATTGAACACCGCGGGTTGGCCAATACTACGGTAGCGAAGCAAATTAGCACCTTGAAAACCTTTCTCAACTACGCCAGGAAAGAAGGCCATCAGGTATCAGACCGGCACAGAGATTTCAAAATAAAAAAAGAAACGCTCGAGGTGATTGCTCTAACCCAGGACGAATTTGATTCCTTAATGAAATTGGATCTTTCGGAAAATAAGAAGTACGATCAAGTGCGGGATGTATTTGCCTTTGCCGCAGCCAGTGGACTACGTTACTCAGATCTATTCCAGTTGAAACGTGAACACATTTACAAGGATGAAATCCGGATTACGGTTAAAAAAACCAAAGAGCCCTTGTCTGTTCCCTTGAATGCAATCTCCTACTCTATCCTGAAAAAATATAGCAAAGGCATCAAGCCTTTGCCGGTGATCAGCAACCAAAAAATGAATGCATACCTGAAGGGGTGGACAGAAAAGCATACGGACGGGAAGGAAACCAGTCACATGGGTATATGCGAAATGGCCAGGATAAGCACTCCAACGCAAATAGTGCGGTTCCGCGGTGCAGTCCGGGAAGAACACACATACCCCAAGTTTGAACTGATCGGCGTCCACACCGCCCGGAAAACGTTTGTGACCCTATCCCTGGAAAAGGGAATGAGTGCGCAAGAAATCATGAAGATCACCGGCCATACCGATTACAAGTCTTTCCAGCGGTATGAACACATTACCAGCGAACGCAAGAAAGCGGTAATGGTTAAGGCGTGGGGTGAAATTCCAAAAACAAAATTGAAAGCAGTATAATTCTTCAATATGCCACCCAATATGAGTATTGAAGAAATAGCATTCCATGAAGCTGGACACGCTGCAATGAGTATTATTCTTAATCTTCCTTTTAATTATATTAGTATAGAGCCGGATGGAGAATTTTCTGGAACAGTAAATCCCGGCGATGATTTTAAATCGTTACTGGAAAGGGTTTTGAGAAATAGATATGTGACTGACGATGAGAAAATAGTTTTGCGGAAATACGTAATGGTTATTTACGCCGGACCCATGTCACACGGCTTCTATTTGAAAAATCCGTTTTGGCAGTACTATTTAGCCGGGGATAGTGACTATCAGCAAGCATATCAAATTTTACAATTAATATATGTTACAGAGCCGGAGAAAACGGACAAGCGCATAGAACTTAGAG
Source organism: Chitinophagaceae bacterium (assembly GCA_036002905.1). GTDB lineage: Bacteria > Bacteroidota > Bacteroidia > Chitinophagales > Chitinophagaceae > VBAU01. The sequence continues at coordinate 9,080 of DASYSW010000250.1, read as the reverse complement.
ACGACACGATGTTATTGATTCAAGAGGATGAAACACAAGAAATAATTAAGAAAATTGCAAATGCCTTATTAACTGGAAAACACCGATTAACCTATCAGGAATGTCTTGAAGTTCTTAAATGAAATACTTAACCCCAAAATCAAAAAAAATGAAGAAATCTTACCAGGACGAAATCAACAGCAATTTTTTGGAAATTAGTTTCGGCGGAATTGCGGAAAGGTTATTATCCGGTCCAGGGGTAACCCACATTGACCGGCGTGTAATTGATGATGAAGCGTACGATACTTCAAATGGTGAATATGGTGCAGCGGACTGTTATGGAGTAAGCAGTGAGCCTAAAACAGGCCCCTGCGCATGTTTTTTCATTGCTTATGACGGAAGACTCTGGGAACGCGAAAACCTTATGCAGGCTGGCTTGCTGCTGTTGGCAATTCAGGAAGATTTTGAGGTTAAGCAGATTTGCGCGGCTTGATTCGTCAAAATAGGTCAAAGTAATAGTCGCCAAGAGCCCTGGTAACCTGGGGTTTTTTTTACTGAATAGTCACAAAAATTGATAGATTTGAAGTAACCATGAGTTTTAATTATTTCAATCTTTCTAAATCGAATCCTAATTCAAGAAAAAGAAAAATATGCCCAAAATTATCGTAGAACAAGGCAATCCCCTCTCGTTAAAAGTAGAATACATCCAATCATTTTTGGATGAGTTAAAATTGGAACTTTCCTCAAATGGTATTGATGTTGAGTTAAATGAGACGGAATTTGAGGGCCTTGGCGTAACATGGTACGAAGTTTTAAGGGTATATCTAAATGATGTACCTAAAGAACTACAAGATTTTGTTGTCTTCAAAATATTGGAGCTTGGAACAAAATGGGCAAATAAAAGGCTTAAAACGGTTTGGAACAGACCCAAATCAATATCAGTAATTGATGATCAAGGTGTAAGAATTAGACATTTGGATATTCCTGCAAAAAAGGCTGAAGAGATGGTTGATGAGTGGGATTACTTTTATAAAGTAGATTACAGCAGAACAATAGATGGTGAAACTATAGAGGAACCGTCGTTTTATACACTCAATGATAAGGCAATTACATTTGATCATGCAAAAGCATTAATTGAAAAAAACTTAATAGTAAGTAAACGACCTTTTACTTTAATCGAAGTAAAGTTATTAAATCAAATTTCAAGAGAAGAATATAAGGCTAAAATGAGCAATTGATTTAAAATTGCCCTAATTATCTTTTCATTACTCTTATCAACCCAAAAGAATATTTTTGCTATTATCTCGTGTAAATTTGGATAAGGAAACCAAGTCCACCACATTTAGCGCGCTCACGGTAAGCTCGAAATCCCAGCCTGGATAACTTGCGCTGCGTTACCTGACACTCCCACTGATCTGGTGCAATTTGCTTCCATGATTCTGAAATGCCCGGCAAACGTCTGGAAGACGCTGCCGGCTCTACTGTTTCCAGCTTTTCAAAGATTTCAGAGAACCTCAAATCATTTTGCATTGGCTCTTTTTTGCCTTTCCAAAAAGTCCCCAAGTATTTCTTCCCTTGTTAAAATGCACTGGCTGGCGTCTGTCCTTACATCCCGGGAAATCACCTCAACTGGATGATCATTGACGAACCGGACCGCCAGAATATTCGGGTTCTTCGCAATAATAAATCGGTAACCGTCTTCAATTAATGGTAGTTGCATGTTGTATAGATTTAGATTTGTTTAAATTATTTCCAGTTCAACCGGCATATCGGAAACGCATTGCAGGGAAAAGTTCTGCTTGCTGTATCCGCCTGGCTCTTGGTCGAATGATGAGTTTTCTATAACCAGGTTGAAAATGCCAAATTGCCTTAAGTAGTCGGAAACAACCTCAACGGGTGCCGGTACATCACAAACATTTTTCAAGGCTTTCACCAGGTCATAGGGATAGCTACCGTTTTTGCCGGTCAGGATTCCGGTAATCTGAACTTGGTAGTCATCCATTCCAAAATACTCCTTTACCGTTCCATCGCGCCCCTGGACGCGCGTCCGTTCAACCACTTTCGTTTGGGTCACTGCGATCAGCACGGTTGCCAGCTTCACATCTTGAAAACTGAACGTTTTACCATTTGGGTCCTGAATGTTGGCTCCCTTAAAAGTTAAATCAGTGTAAACCGGCGTTCCAAGAGGAGATTGGTAAAGCACCCTATCCCTCGTAACGTCTTGGCTTATCCTGCCAAGAAACTGATTCTGATCTGGGTTTGGCATAATTGATCTTTTAATTTTGATTTAATCCGCCGGAAATTCCATCCAGGGCAATATCTTTCTGACCTTTGCTATTGTTTAATATGAGTTGCCACAAACTTTTTCTGCATGCGTTTTCCTGTTTACGCAGTTTGTTTATTTCCCTTTTATCAATTGCCATTTGCCTTTTCCTGACCGCCATTTCTTTCCGCATGGTTGCCATCATCTTGGCCATTTCTTTAACCTCTGCCTCCTTGCCCAGGATTTCATCTTCAGAAAATTCGCCTGGGTTAGTTTGATCGGTCATAGTTTTAATAACTGTTTTTACGAGTTGATTTCCCCATCATCATCCTGAATCCTGTTCCCCCGGTTGTATAGTGGTTGAATTCCCCGCTAAATATTGTGCAGGCTATATAATCCAGGGTATCAGAAAAGTGATGGTACTTTTCTGAAACAACGCCGGTTAACCTGTCTTTTACTTTTTCTTTCAATTTGGTGCCATCCGCAGCTTCCAGACCGTATAGCAGATCATTGACCATTTTGGTGCAGCGTTCGCCAATAATTATTTCAACGTCTTTATAACCGGATTCAAAAATTGTGTTCAGGAAGTTTCCGCGCGGCACTACAGGCGGTGCCATATTCTGCACGCATAGACTTGGTCGGTATTTTGCCAATTCTCCGGTAATAATTGTGTAGTCATTAAAACCTTTTTCCGTGCGGGTATCATTATGTTTCCCAGCCGGGTCACCATAAATGAACATTCCAGTTGAGTGAGTTGAATATTTCCGGATAACCTCCCTGCATACATCCCGTGTGGTGTTACGCGGTGACGGTAGCTGGATTTCGTCAATCATCGCAAGGATTTTACCCTTCAATTGGAAAATGCTGCAGGAAACGCCTGGCAGGACGTTAAAGTCAAATGATAATCGCAAAGGTAATGCTGGATCGTAGGAAACCTTTGCAGTGTTGCGTGCAATACTGAACAGTTTATAGAAATTTCCACCGGTTGATTTGTTCCCCCATCTACCCAGGCAGTAAATCGTATAGTAATACGGGTTTGAAATTTTCATTTCTTCCAGCATACCAACAAACTGCGGCGTAATCCACCGGTTATCGCGGTAGGTGGAATGATGGCTGGTGTAAGTCAGCTCCACGAACTCACCAGGGTTAATTTCAATTTTAGATACATCCCGGTAATTCAGTGCGGGTCTACCTTCAAAAAACCGTTTCCAAAACCAGTGTTGGGTGTGATCTCCCTGTACTTCCGGATTTATAGTGAAAATTTCCTGCAGATAATCGGCTTGCCTGCTGCGGATGCTGGTTGTGATCGTAATAAAATCGTGCAGCTCCACCAGGTCTTCTTCATACCAACAACCGGTCGGGTCTTTTATTGATTTCAGCTTTGTCGTGTCATCGCAGCCCCGTGCCATGATCCGGTTGCCATTCACGCACTCAATTTCCAGCGGATTTAATTTGAAGGTGAATAGATCCTGCAACCCCATATTGTAAATAATATCCTGAAGTGTCTGGTAACTGGTATCCTTGATAGCATTGTACTGATTCCGCACCAGGATGAAGCGGACATACTTTTCAGTAAGCATCCGGTGGATCAGCTTCTTTGCCGCGAAATCGGATTTACTGGAACCGCGTCCACCCCAAAGAATTAAATACCGGTCGCGGTTGTCAACCAGTTCAATGAAACGTTCATTGATCATTTCTTTCCACTTCCAATCTATATTATACGTTTTCGGTTGCATCCAGATTTGAATTCACGTTAATTTTGATCTCATTGCCATCCGCACCGGTTACCTCAACACGCTGCATTTTGGGTTTGAGATATTCCATTGCAGCCATCACCGTATCGGTGTACTGTTTGCCTTTCATTCCGGATAGTTCTTCCAGGAAGCGATCCATATTCTCTTCCACAACTGTCTGCATGAAGGTTTCAAGTAAAATTGTTTTCTTGTTAAGGTTACCCTTACCTCTTCCGCCGGGGTTCGGTGTTGGTTGTCCTTTGATGTATTTAGGCATAGATAAAAATTAAGAGTAAAAAATATTCGAGGTATAGACATACCCCGAATTACCATGCACCCCTTACCAGGCGAAAGGTTAAGGGATTATGAAAAAAGCAAGTTTTAATCAAGCTCACCGCGTTTCGCAGCTTCCACCGCTCCGCGGTCGCGGTCCTTATCCCGGCGGGCGGAATCTTCAGATTCCATTTCATTTCGCAACCTGGCCATCTTTGCGGATGTGGCTGACGGTGCTGAATTGCGAATTCTTTGATCCAACTTTTCACCGTACGCATCCAACACGGCGTTCAGTGCGTCGCGGCATGTGTCTTCCGCGTCGAGCCGGTTTTTGCCTACAAATGAATTGAAGGTGGACATAGATTTGGTATATCCGAATTCACTCCATGTGTTTTTCAGCGCAGTGCGCAGCCGGTTGATGGCAAAGGAATCGTCTTCGCTTTGCGGTTTTAGCGAATTCAGTGCTGCGGATTCAAATGCTAAATTTTTCGCTTCAAATCTTTCCGCACCGGTTGCCAGGATTTCATTTTCAATACAGTTCCGGCATATTTTAACTACATCCCTTCCGGATGCATCGTAAGTTTTCATGGCAGTTTCATTGCCATCCCTGGCATCCTGCTGCACTTTGTATCCTTTCAGAATACCGGATTGCACAGCACTGTTATACTTGCTAAATGGGTCTGGATTGATTTTTAACCGTTTCCCCTGGCGGGCATGGAAGTCCATGGTACTTTCATCGGCTTCATCTTTCTCCGCTTGCTGTTTGTTAAAGGCATTTGCCAAATCCTGGAACGTTGAAATTTTTTTTTGCATGTGTACTTGATTTTGATATTTAATGATTGTTATTGCACCCTTATTTGCCCCCCAATTTGATAACTGCTATTTAATTGATTGGCCGTGAACGTTATATTGAATGATTGTTTGGATACAGTAGGATTCGAACCTAATCTTCACTCCCCTTTTCTTCCCTGGTGAACCTGTTCAGCAACACACGATACGCACCAGCCACATCCAATTCCAATTCACCGGTCGACCGTTTGCCTTTGCTTCGGATAAGTATTGCTTCCACCGCTTCACGCCGTCAGCAAATTCAGCCAGGGCTAAATCTTCACTATCAAACGGCGCATCCTGCAATGCTTTTTTATTTTTCACCTGAATTTTCATTTCTGTTTTTTTCGGTTTTATACTGATTCCCCCGGGCAGCTTCCCTTCGCGCGTTTTGCCGGTCTTTTAAGAGTTTTTAAAGTCCCACAATACTGGATAGTCACCATCTGTTACAGCCAGCCCGGTTTCATCCCTCTTCACAAGGAAGTCAGCCAGATCACAACCACGTTTCCTTTCTTCATCCGTGGCCACCTTTTCCAGCAGATCAGAAACAACCACCTTGCAGCCAATCAGCCCAGTAATTGTTTCAGCTTTCTTTTTCCAGGATTCATACTGACCCAGATCCGGGAACATGATCACGTTTCTGCCTTTCAGCACTTTTGATATTTTCGTTTTTGACCATCCGCAACCGCTGGAACCGCCGGTAGCGATCCAAACCAGTTTCGGAAAGTACACGCTGGCAATGATTGCTGTTTTTTCACTTTCCACGATGGCAACGGTATTATCCGGATATTCCGCCAGTAAGTGTTCCCCGAAAAAACACTGCTGCAGGTTCAGGTTAATGGTTACCGAATTCAGAAACTTTCCGTAAACCTTTGAACAAGGATCTTGCGTAACTAAAGATTCAAACTTTTTTAAGCTGGCATTCCACTTCTGCACGGTCGCACCAGCTTTTATCCTTTTGCCGGTTGCCGGATCGTAAAGCATGATTTTGCAATGCCGGACGTTTTCATTGCGGTCTAACTGCCAGAATATGGTTGATCCTTTCCAGTGCTTTGATGAACCAATGCAGTACTTGGCAACCAGGTCCATGGCTACATGTTCACCAAATAGCGATTTCAGATAAATCACAAAGGCGTTGTTATCGTATCCGCACATGGATGGTAATACCAGTTCCTGATTTATAAAATCCACTGGCAGGTCTGTAATGGCTTTCTGTGGTTTATAATTCCGCGCCGGTGCAAATGACTTATTTTCTTCAAAGAACTGTTTCGGCGTTTTGTGGTATCCGCAATTATTTTCCCGGTCGCACCTTCCTACATGTTCAGGAAGTAGCTCACCGGTTTGGGTATCTATGTACCTGGTGAATACCCTTTTCTTCCTGCAAACAGGGCATGTATCCTTGGATGCTGGGGTCTGGTAGGGTTTCAGTACCCATCTGTATTCGCTCATTTTTTAAATTGTATTTGGGTCAATTTTTCGGGTCAATTGACCTTCGGGTCAATTCCTCAGGGTCAGGGTCAATTCCTATATAGGGAATTGACCCTTCCTTTTTAGGGGTCAGTTAAAACCGGTTGACCCGCGTTGACCTTCGTTGACCCTTCTATAAATTCCGTTGTCATCTTTAGCCATAAAACCCCAACCCAACATATTTTTAAGCATGGTTTTACAGGTAGTTTCACCCTTGGAAGTGTTTTTCATCAGTACACTTACCGCAAGATCATGGTTCCACGATCCGACCGCTGAAAACGCATCCACTGCAATTCCGCCAATTCTTCGCATTTCTTTTTCTGCCTTTACTTTTTCATTGTCCTGGCCACCAACTTGGACGTGATACCCTTTTTCCTTGGAGTATTTGAAATTGATAATCGGCACATCACCATTACCGGCTTTACGCATACGCTTGGATTCCAGGGTAAATAGATCGCCTTCTCTTTTTATAGCCAGTGTACCATAAGATTTCCGCTGAAACTCGGAGCCTAAATGGCCGCGTTCTTTTTCGCTACCTGGATTTTGGTGGATGATAATTATAACAGCGCAATCGTATTGTATTGCCAGGTGAACAAAAAATTGAATTATCCGGTTTGCCGCTTCCTCATCATTGACGGATGGTATAAAATCCGCTCCGCCATCAATCAGGATCATGTGTATTCCGCCAAATTTTTCAGCGCACAATTCACAGATTGTTTTAGTGATCTTTTCGTAATCGTCCAGCTTTAGCTTCCTAATGTTGTAAGCACGGTAATAATCCGGTGTTGCAGCAATACGCGCTCGTCTTAACATTGCCCTTATATTATCTTGCTGATCAGCTTCGCCTTGTTCGGAATCAATTGCAATTACAGCCTTATGACCGTAGTTAGGATCTCCGCAGATTTCTGGGAAATCTTCCACGGTTCCATTGTCTGAAAGACCTGCTGCGGCTATTACGTTACCAATAGCGGTCTTTGCCCCTTTGGGAGGTGCCACAATACCAGAAATGTTTCCCTTGGCTGCAAACGGTGCTCCGCCAACAGTTATCTGCGGTGCCGGACGGGGAATATCTTTTTCAGCTGTAACCAGAAATTCGTCATAATCTGAAAGGCTTTGTGTTGATATTTTCCCAATGACCGAATCGGCACCAGATAATTTTTTAATTTCATTATCTACTCTTTTTATTTGAAAAACATTTTTATCTTTGTCCACGGAGTACGATTAATTTTTTGCCGCTACGGATTGCAGTCCTGGCGGCATTTTTATTTTGGCTTTTTTTCAAGTGCCTTCATTACGGCACTTAGGTAATACCGCACTGCGGTTCCGCCCGGGCTGAAAAACGGCACCTGTCCCTTTTTTTTCATCCGGATCAGAGTAGGTTCACTTATTCCCAGATATTCACATAGTTCCCTTGAGGTAATTGGTTTTTCATTGGCGCTTTCCGGTGGCTTGATACCTATTTTTGCCTCCAATGCATCAAACCGATCAAATATGAGATTAATCGCATCTGCAAATCGTTCCAGCGAAACCGGTTGTTTATTAGTAGGCATTTTTACTTTGGCTTTGAATTTTAGTGTATACTTCTTGCCAGTTGTATTTTACAGATCCACCAATCTGGACCCGGGAAATCACCTTTGCTTCTTCCAATCGTTGAACAGTTCGTTGGCTAACGTCAAGGCGATTACTTAATTCCCTGCGGGAAATATAGATTTCTGCAACTGGGTGTTTTTGTTTTGTGTTTACCATAATTGACTAAAGTTGATCTTTACTTTTGACGCTTTTAAAAAAGTGCGGCATATGTGCGGCACTTTTATTTCACATATTGCCGATCAAAAATGAGTTTTTAGAATTTTGCTTTTAATGGTGTGGGTCATATGTAACCCACATTTATTTTCAATAATTTATAATCAATGACCGAAGCTGACTAACCACCAAACACTGTTTTAAAGGGCGGATTAATCTAGGCCACTTATATTTCGGGGGGAAATATCATGCTGAAACCAGGTAGAAAAAATTCTTTATTATTTTTTTTCCATTTGCATGTGTATAACCGTTCGCTTAAATGTGCAAAAGCGCGCACAATACAATGATTTCCGCCAATCGTTACTTTATACCGCGATTGAACCATTAAATTCCTTTTCGTTTGCCGGAATTAATTGACCTTAGGAAATGATTTTGACCATTTGGAACTGCCAGGGCGCGTACCGGAAGAAAGCTGCATTGGTGCAGGATACGGCTGATATCCTGATCATTTCCGAATGCAGTAAGGCAGATTCTGCCAGCGCGGCAATATGGTACGGGGACAACGAACGGAAGGGCATTGCGGTATATTCCAAGTATAAGATTGAGCTAATGGAAGAACCGCGATTTAAATACATACTTCCCTTACGTGTGAATGATGAATTTACCATGCTGGCGGTTTGGACCCAAAATATGCCCGTCCGGCGGGAACGGTATGTTGGCCAGATTTGGGGTGCAGTGAACCATTATGTTGATGTCGATATAATTGCCGGTGACTGGAACAGCAACAAAATCTG
>DASYSW010000249.1:0-4484 GCA_036002905.1 Chitinophagaceae bacterium | reverse complement strand
AAATATTTTCAGCATTGTTGGTCTGAATTAATAGCAAAATAAGCTCCTTAATTTTAAGTCTTACTAATTTATCGTTCACCAATGTCGGATTTTGGAAATAGAAGTCTAAGCTCGAAATGAAATGAAATATTATGTCCTGCCCACTTATTTTTTGGGCAAAATTTTTTTTACTGTCGTCAGCCTTTATAAAGTTCGGCACTTCGTCTTTATATAAGTCTTTCAATATGTCTTTGTGTAAATGGACCGCAAATATTTCACAATTTATATTTTCAGCATTTTGAATGAAATCTGTAAAGTAGTTACTACATTTCAATAAGACACTTTCCAACACACAAATATTCAACACTTCGGTTGGGGATTCTAAATGACCTTCTCCGTTCCTGACATATAGAAAGCAGGCTTCGCTCGTAAAAATTGTTCTATACCTATGGGGAGGCTTGATGAGTAATTTTTCAATTACACATTTATTGCTTAGGTCAAAATGTTTTCTGTCAATTATCACTTACTACGTGTCAGGTTGGGTGTCGTTTCCCGCGGATACTTCTTTTAATATATGCCCTTTTAATACCGGTGAATCTATCCAAATGTGAACGTGAATGCGTTCAGGCCCTTCGATGGGATTTCTATTTCAATCGTATGGTCATGATAATCGTTGGAATCAAATAAAGTGTACAACCGCGACATTTGTACATCTACGTCAGGCTGCGGCTTTCCGTCAACTACGATTTTTAATTTGATACGTTTTTCAGAAGCAGCTACCATGAACAACTTACCCGAAGAAAAGTGTAAACGAATTTGGCCAGCGCCTCGTGTAAGTTCTGCATGATCGTAGCCAAACTGCCATTCACCTTGCAAGGCAAAGGTGTTTACCGCCAGTTTATGCGGGAGCAGATATTGCTTAGGCTGCACAGAGGCAGATTGTTCAGGCGCCAAATATTTAAGCCTTGATAATTTGAAATACATTTCAGGTGATTGCACACTTCCCGCTCTTTGTTGTTCTACTTTGGCAACACCCTGGTCGATGCCCAATAACTTTCTGATCGCATTTTCTGTGTGATCATAATTTCCCTCGCCAAAATGCTTGTAAACAATCTGACCATTTTGGTCGATCAAATACTCCGCGGGCCAAAACTGGTTTTTGTATGCGTTCCATGTCGCGTAATCATTGTCCATCGCCACAGGATAATGAATTCCAAATCGCTCAACAGCAGTTTGCACATTAGCGACTTCTTTTTCAAACGCAAACTCAGGAGTGTGCACACCGATTATCACAAAGCCTTTGTCTTTATAGGTATCATACCATTTCGTTGTATAAGGCAATGTGCGAATGCAATTGATGCAGGAGTAGGTCCAGAAATCAACTAGTACTACTTTGCCTTTTAAATCATCTTTCGACAAAGGGCCGGAGTTGATCCATTTACTAATGCCTGCGAAATCCGGCGCAGCACCATAATCATTTAACTCAACTTTATAGCCAGCAGATAGTAGAGGACTACTATTTTCAACTGCACTTGTGTTAGGCCGCAGTAGCTTTTGCTCCAGGCCGCTCTGGGGAAAAAACGCCGTAAGCCTATTTTCTATAATGGTGTCATATTGAAAAAACATGGCGACAGCCAATAAGATAATAAACACACCAAATACCTGTTGCCACCTAACCGAATACTTAACCAGGCCCCTTACCCTGGTAGTAAGCCATTGACTTCCGTAAGCAATTATTATCATGGGAACACCGGCACCTATTGCATAAAAAATAACTAATAAAGAGACCTTGCCAGTAGTACCCTGCGTGGCAACCAATGTAAGAATTGTACCTAAGACTGGTCCCGCGCATGGTGTCCATACGATCCCTAGTACCAGACCCAGAATAAATGCACCGGTGTAGCCCTTGCGTGAGCCACCTATTTCGCTTGCTCTACCAATAACAGGTGAAAGTTTTGCGGTAAGTAATTCAAAGCGCCTTGGAAAAATCATGAAGAAGGCAAATATCACCAGTAACGCAATCGCGATGTTGCGAATAAAATTCTGTGACAAACCCAAAAGGGTAACCAGGGTGGAAAGTACCAGGCTTGCAGCCGCGAAGCTCATCACAAATCCCATTACAATAAAGAGAGGGCGCAGCTTACTTTTTTGCCCCACGGAGGCACCCAGAATAATGGGAAGCATAGGTAGTATACAAGGTGCTGCAATAGTGAGTATTCCTGCTAAAAATGCGAATAAGAACTGTATCATATATTTTTCAAATTTTGATCCTGACTAGTGTAAATATTCCCATAGCCATCACAACGTACGTTAAACCTGTCAAAATGGATTGTCAAATACATGACATTTCATAGTAACTTTTGACCGCCGGGGCGGTAGAAACATGCATAGTCACTCTGCAAATCCTGGTAGAAGCAAGCCGGCTAGAAAGCTTGCCCTTAATTTTACGCTTGCTTTTGTAACACCACAAGTTTTCGATTGTCCAAATTTTGGTAACAATGTCGTTACTACCTAAAATCAAATATTATGGACAAATTAGAAAACAAAGTGGCTGTGATTACCGGCGGCAGCAGTGGAATTGGTTTAGCGACAGCCAAAGAATTTATTGCAAACGGGGCAAAGGTTGCAATTTTTGGCAGAAGCAAACTAGCGCTAGACAATGCCATTGAAAAACTTGGTTCGAACTGCATTTCTGTTCAAGGAGATGTTTCCAAGATTGCAGACCTTAATAGACTTTTTTCCGTAACAAAATCAAAATTCGGGGGCGTTGACATACTTTTCGTAAATGCAGCTCAAGCGAAACTTGCTCCAATAGCAGACACCACGGAAGATCTTTTTGATGAAATGATCGGTATAAATTTTAAAGGTGCTTACTTCACACTTCAAAGAGCGATCCCTCATTTAAACAACGGTGCTTCAATAATCATTACCACCTCGTGGCTAAATAGCATTGGATTCGGCGGCAGTAGCCTCCTAAGTGCATGTAAGGCCGCATTACGTTCGGTTGTCCGTGTAGCCTCCGCGGAATTAGTAGAGAAAGGTATCCGGGTAAATGCAGTTAGCCCCGGTGCAATTGCAACTCCTCTATGGGGCAAAATTGGTTTGCCGGAGGAAGTGTTAAGGGCAGCAGGTGAAGCCATTACCAATCAAATTCCAGTCAAGCGCTGGGGACAGGCCGAGGAAATTGCGAAAACGGTTTTGTTTCTTGCCTCTGCCGACTCATCTTATATTATTGGCAATGAATTAATGGTTGATGGGGGACTTAGGCAAATTTAAATTTGTAAAAATTATGGACTGCAAAACACAGTATTTTGCAGTCCCATTCAAATATGGACAACCCTTTTCAAATAAATTATCCTGATCAAATAGATACTGATTTAGTAAAGTTATCTATTGAAGGGGATAAAACTGCACTGCAAAACCTTATTCTAAGGCATCAAATGTTTGTTTATAATCTTGCGTTGAAGATGACCAGGAATGTAGAAGATGCTGAAGATTTGACGCAAGAAGTCTTCGTGAAGGCTATTACTGCACTTTCAAAATTTGAAGGGAGAAGTAAATTCAGAACATGGCTTTATAGGATTACTGTAAATCATTTTCTAAATGCCAGGAAGAAAACAACGGAGTTAAGTGTTATCGATTTCGAATCTTACTTTAACTCAATTGACAACATTCCTAATTCTAAACTCACCGTCCAGGAAGAATCAGATTTATCGGAAACGATTGAAGAAATCAGGATAAACTGTACAGCAGGCATGCTACTTTGTTTAGACAGAGAACAAAGATTGGTTTACATACTCGGCGAGATGTTTGACATCGACCATCACCTCGCTTCAGAAATAATGGGCATTTCAGCGGGTAACTTTCGAATTCGCCTGATGAGAGCAAGGGAAGACCTTTATAATTGGATGAACGAAAAGTGCGGCTTAGTCAATAAGAACAATCCTTGTCGTTGTTCAAAAAAAACAAAGGGATTTATAAAAGCGGGGGTAGTTGATCCGGGAGATTTAAAATTTAATACCAGGTACAAGCAAAAAATATTGGAGCTCTCAGCTCAAATGGCAACACAAATTACCGACAGTGTTGAGGACCTAAATAAGAAAATATTTCAGAGTCACCCATTCCAGGAGCCGTTGACACCAAACAAAATAATGCACGAAATTCTTAATAATAAGCTGATGCAATTTGTTTTAAAGTCTTAGACGGCGGTGCCTGGGAAAGGATTGTAAGGGATAATAGGCCTCTCAATGATGAATCACACTCCTTCATCGTTCGACAAGTAAATGAATCATCCAAAGAAAACTGGGTTAGATTCCTATGCGAACTTATGGTTTTCAGTTTTATGAGTGGCCCCGTGCGTTTGCTTTACGACAGGGGTGGAAACATTACCTGGCATATCGCAATGATAAGATAGTTGCGTGCCGCTCATTTTATATGACAAAGGATATGACTGTTTGGTCAGAAGTAGACGCGCCTGTACCTGGTGTCATGACCTCCGATTGTGC
>DASYSW010000248.1:0-7815 GCA_036002905.1 Chitinophagaceae bacterium | reverse complement strand
ACATACCTGTTTGGCGAACCAAGCCTGCTGTCCAAAACCAATTGAAAGGCTGTATCAAGCCAATCATTTCTCAGGTATAAATTTTCAGCGACACGGATAGTAAACCCCGGTTTTGGGGAGGAAATAATTGCAGGATTGGGTTGATGAGTGATGGAATCCCTGACATACCTGTAAAACAATACATCAGGTTCAAGGCCGGCCTGGTGCAGCAAGATATCGCTGATCTTAAGCTTTGCTTTATTAGTTCCCTTCGTTGATGGCAGGTAATCACCCAATTTACCATTCAAATTAATTTTTCCCTGGTCATACAATTTCATGATCGAAACAGTAGTAGCGGAGACCTTTGTCAGTGAAGCCAGGTCAAATATGCTTTCTGGTTTTGTTTGCTGGCTTGAAGGATTGAATAGGTAATGACCGTACGCTTTTTGATAAACTATTTTCCCGTCTTTAGCGGCCAGTACGACGCAACCAGGAAAAGCTCCCCTGTCAATCGCATCAGAGACGATCGAGTCGACGCGATAAAATTTATCAAATGCATAGTTCGGTGGTGAGTAGGCAGAATAGCCATACTTAAATTCTCCAATCGAGACCGGTAAACTTCCGGTTGGATTGATGAGGCCCCCGTATTGATCAGCTGCCGTGTACTGTGTGATGTCATCATCCTGGTAACAAGCTACCAATTGAGAAGCTGATAAAAAGTCATTTATAGCGAGTACATTCCCAAACACATAATTCTTTGTGTTGAACTTTTGCAATTGGTTATACAGATCGATCGAGGCCTTACTTATCCCATAGTTATTAGCAGGACGCAGATTGTAAGCGCTTATACTTACAACTACTTCATCGTACTTACCGGAGCGGATGGCACGCAGTATTGAGTCTGATCTTTTTGCATCGTCTTTGTACGAGAAACTAAAAACATCAGCTTTTTTTCTTTGACGCAAGGTGTTTATAAAAAGACTGGGCGAAGAAGTTCCAATGGAGACGCATGCAATTTTCGGAGACGCAATGTAGTATGGAACTATGTTTTTTACGATCGTGATCGTTTGCCTCGCTACCCTATACCTTATCTCATCCGTTCTTGAATTCAGGTCGTTTAACAGGTTTGTTGTGTCAATGGGTTTCCACCTGGATAATCCAAAACGATATTTTGCATGCAGAACTTTTTTTAATTTCTCATTGACCTCATCCCAACTTATTTTTTTTTCATCAACAGCTTTTTCAATAGCAGCAATGGCATCAGGAACACTTTCAGGCAGACATAACATATCATTTCCGGCGATCAAAGCCTGTACTGCTGCTTCGCCTGCCGGCCAATATTTTGAAACGCCTTTCATTTCCAATGCATCTGTAAATGTCAAGCCATTGAACCCGAGATCTTTTCGTAAGAGATCAGTCACATTTTTTTTTGATAGTGAAGTCGCAAGGTGCGCTGTGCTGTCAATTGAAGGAATGTATAGATGTGCAATCATCACGCCACCCACTCCCGCATCAAATAGTGCTTTGAATGGTTTTAGTTCCAGCGAATCGAGCTGCCCTATTGATTTATTAATAACCGGAAGATCAAGGTGCGAATCCACGTGCACATCACCATGGCCGGGAAAATGTTTGGCGCAAGCCATGATGCCAACATCCTGCATGCCCTTCATATACGCCAATCCAAATCGCGTGACTTTGTCTTCGTCTTCACCAAATGACCGAAAACCGATCACAGGATTGTCTGGATCATTGTTGATATCGACAACAGGCGCATAATTTACCTGCACGCCAATTCGTTTGCATTGTTCCCCCACGGCTCTTCCCATTTCATACACCAATGAAGGATCATCCAGGGCTCCCAGGGTAAGTTGGTACGGAAACTTTGCAACACTGTCTAAACGCATTCCCAATCCATATTCAGCATCGATTGTGACAAGCAGCGGCGTTTTTGAAATGCTTTGATAGTAGTTGGTAAGATTAGCCTGCCTCACCGGTCCACCCTGGAAAAAACAAAGTGCTCCTACATTATATTTTTTAATTAGATCGGTTACCTGTGTTACATGATCAGGGCCTAAATTAGAATGCGCCCTTATAACAATGAGTTGTGCTATTTTCTCTTCATTGCTGAGCGAATTAAATACACTGTCAACCCAATTATTTTCAGATAGACTACGTGGCTGGTTGAACAGGTTTTTCGACTGGGCCAGGGACACGATAAAAAGAATGCAGGTTATAAAAGAGAGCAAAAGATTTTTCATGGAGGCGAACTTAAAGCATCCAAGTTAGTACAAATTGATTATTGAATCTTAAAGCTCCAGATAGCACAGATTTCCACAGATAAATTTATAATTCATGCGCACAATCTTTTTTAATCCGTGCAATCAGTGGTATTTTTGGCGCAGGAGAAATGAATTGTGCCCGATAAAATCTTACTGCTCCCCGACAATATTGCTAACCAGATCGCAGCCGGAGAAGTTATACAAAGGCCCGCCAGCGCGGTAAAAGAACTTTTAGAAAATGCCGTCGACGCGGGAGCCACAGAAATAAAACTCATTTTACAAGATTCCGGGAAGGCCCTGGTGCAGGTGATCGATAATGGAAGCGGCATGAGCGAAACAGATGCCCGGATGAGTTTTGAAAGGCATGCTACTTCAAAGATCCAAACCATCGATGATCTTTTTCACATTCGCACAATGGGTTTTCGTGGTGAGGCATTAGCGTCCATTGCCGCCGTAGCACAGGTGGAATTAAAGACAAAAAAAGCGGATGATGAGGCAGGAACTTTCATTGAAATTGAAAATAGCCTTGTAAAAAGACAGGAACTGCTGGCGATGGCGAACGGTACAAGCATTGCCATGAAGAATCTATTCTTCAATGTTCCGGCGCGACGAAATTTTTTAAAAAGTAATGCTGCAGAAATGCGGCATATTGTTGACGAGTTTACGCGGGTAGCACTTTCGTTTCCGCACATTTTCTTTTCCCTTGTTGCAAATGGTCAGCAAATCTTTCACCTCGAAGCAGGAGGTTTAAAGCAGCGCATAACTCAATTGCTGGGACATAGTTATAATGCAAAGTTGGTTTCAGTAAAAGAAGAGACGGATTATATGAACATCTATGGTTTTGTCGGTAAGCCGGAAACTGCCAAGAAAACCAGGGGTGATCAATATTTTTTTGTTAACAACCGGTTTATCAAAAGTGCCTACCTGAATCATGCTGTAATGAATGCTTACCAGGAAATGATTGCCGGTGATAGTTTCCCGATGTATGTGTTGTTTATTGATCTTGAACCCACACAAGTGGATGTAAATGTTCATCCCACCAAACAGGAAATAAAATTTGAAGATGAGAAGATCGTCTATGCCTTCGTACAGGCGGCTGTTAAACACGCACTGGCTCAATTTAGCGTGACACCTGCTCTTGATTTCGATCTTGATTCCTCGATTCAACAATTGCCATCGGTTCAACAACCATTTACTGAAGAAAGAAAATCGGCAGCTACTTCTACTTCAATTTTTAAAGGCTTTACAGAAAAACACCAGGCGCATTTTATCGAACCGGGAAGATCGACAGAATTAAGAAACTGGAGAGACTTCTTTGAGAGTTCGGAGTCGGCAATCGGGAGTCAGCAGTCGGCAGTCGGCAATCACGAAAATCCTCTCATGTCTCACGTGTCACGTCTCTCGATCGCCGAAACCTTCCAGTTCCTGCAATTACATACGCAGTATATTCTCGCTCAAACGGCAACCGGTTTTATCCTCATCAATCAACAAGCCGCACATGAGAGAGTGATCTACGAAAGATTGGGAGAAGCAATGAGCGGCGCAATAAGCACCACACAACGAAGTATGTTTCCGGTTACACTTGAGCTGGCGCAAGCTGATTGTGTTCTGCTGGAAGAGTTGATGACCGATCTTCAACAGCTCGGCTATATGATCGAACCGTTTGGCAAAAACACATTCGTCATCCAGGGCACACCTGCCGATGTTCCCCAGGGCAATGAAAAAACGATCATCGAAAAATTGCTTGAGCAATACAAACATTTTTCTTCGGAGCTCAAATATTCAAAACGAGAAAAGCTGATCCGGTCGCTGGCAAAACAACAAGCCATCAAACCCGGTCAGCAATTGACGGAGAAAGAAATGCAGGCCCTCACGGCTGATCTTTTCAATTGCAAACAAAGCAACTCTTCACCGGATGGCAAACCGACTTACTTAGAATTCAAGCTTGAGCAATTAGAGAAAATGTTTGGGAGATAGTTTTACTTTTTCTTTGATCGCCAGAATTCATAGCGAATAAAAATATCAAGGGCCCTATTCTTTTCTTGTTGCGGAGCCTGTCCTGGCAACTCGAATTTTATGTATGGCTGTAATCCGATGGAATACTTAGCCCCAAGCGAAAATCTCTTCCATTTATACTCTGCCTCCAATACTGCCTGGAACCATGATTTCACAAAAACGTTGCCGCTATCCGTTAGCCTGGAACGCAGAATTGTTCCCTTACTAATTATTGAATCCATCCCCGTAACATTATTATGTTTCACAATGTCCTGGCTGGAAATGGCGCTTGCAAACCTGTTCCATACAAACCCCGCACCAACCGATAAATTTTTCGAAACGAAATAATTAAACGTTAATGGTACCTGGTGATAGTAAGTTTTCTTTAGAGTGGTGGATTGAGTAATGACCCCATTTATGGCGCTATCAGTTTTTTGTTGATACACGAATTCTTTTGTGTACTGGGGAGCCCCATAACGAAATTCTGATTGAATAAACCAGTTATCCCTTTGATACATCCTCAGGTGAACTGATGGTATGTAGTCCGCTAAACTTCCTTTCCTTCCTTCCAGATTATATTGCACAAATTTTTGACCGTTGACAGGTAGTTGCTGATGCAGGGAAAGTCCTGCGGCGAAAGAAAAACCAGGATTTTTTGAACTATTTGATTTCTTATCGTCAGCCAAGTTATTTGGAGGCAAACTGTCATTTTTCTTTTTTTCTTTATTATTCTTTGTTGTGTCCGTATTTCGGCCAGCTATCATCGCCACACTATCTGTACCAGCAACGGGATGTGGCAATAAGACCGAACTGTTATTATCACTGTTGCCCGGATTATTTTTTGAAAGATTATCGATAGAGTTAAATTGTTCTTTTCTTTTCCCCTCTCTTTCGGGGGCATTTTTCTTCGCCGTGTTCTCTTCTCCATCTGAAGTTATTGAGCTTCTTTTTCGGCCGCTCCTGTTCGCTACTTCGTTTCTTTGATTTTGAGCACTCTCATCTTGTTGCTTGGTGGTAGTTCCAAAAAATACGCTTGAATCTCCTTTACCCCGTTCATTTAAAATTGAATTGTTCTGCTCTTTTTGCTTTGACTGACTTATGGCCGTTGGTTGAGCAGGTTTACTGCTCTTTTTTTCAAACCATTTTTCCGGACGAATGATCCACCATCCAAGGGTCAATATGATAACGCCAACCAGGGTCCACAAGAAACAACCATTCAACCAGAACGGGATGAACCTGTCATCATCCTCTTCGTCGAGCCTTCGTTTCATATCAGCCCATGCGACATTTTCATCAGGCAAAGCAAGATTTTCCAATTGCTTTGCTAATTCATCTTCGTATGATAATCTTTTATTCATTCACCCTTTGTTGCTCATTTATCATTCTTTGCAATTTTTTTCGCGCCTCGCTTAAATGCCACTTACTGGTTCCCGGACTTATTTTCATAAGAACGGCAATTTCATTGTGATTGTAACCTTCTATGACATACAGATTGAATACGGCCTGTGTTGCTGGCGACAGTTGCCTTACTAACTGTAAAATTTCGTTTGCTGACATTTTCGCGATGATATCGGGAGAAAGATCAACACTAGTAGCATCGTCTGCTTGCCTGCTTTCGACCTGGCTTTCTTTCCCCTTAATAAAATCAAGACAACTGTTTATGATGATTGTACGTATCCAGGTATAAATTGAGCTCTTTGAAGGATCGTATTTAGCCATATTTTTGAAGACCTTGTAAAAGCCCGTGTTTAAAACTTCCAATGCATCGCCTTTATTTTTTGTATAACGAAGACAAAGAGTCATCATGGCCCTGTAAAATTTTCTATAGAATTGTTCCTGGGCCATCCGGTCATCATTTTTACAACCGTCGATGATATTATCTATGTTTTGGTCTCCGCTAGTCAAAAATTTATTATTGAATTCATCCCAAGTTGAGCTTTATGATTTCAAAATACTGACTTAAGTTTTCTATTGCTGCCTTCGTACCCTAAAAGAACAGTTAACATTATGTGTAGCAGACCCGGTAACCAGCTGATCGGTAAATTTAACAGTGAGGCTTCCTTCATAAAACTCGCCCGGAATTTGTGGATTATTCGTGAATGTAATGGTAGAAGGCTGGAGTAATACTATGGTGCTGTCTCTAAAATCTTGCGCCCCAAATCTTATTAATGGAAATGTTCCTGCTGAGTTATCATGTGAAGACTCAAAATAGATGTAATCCGTTGCGTTCTTTGCTCCCTGGATTACTGTCCGAAATGATGAGCCGGGCCATGAGTAAGTATATCCAAATAATGAATCATTAGCACTGCTGGTTATGCTGTAGTCTTTTCCATCGAGGGTGTAATTGATATATTGTGCAGAGGTGTTGTTACAAGTCAAAATCGAACCCGCATGAGTTTCCGGGATTTCAATTTTGATGTCTGTTGTTTGGCTCTGCTGCTGGGCATCATTGTCAACACCAATAAGCTGAAGAGAGTTTTGATTGGCAGAACAGCTGATAAGACTCAACGAAAAATTACCACTCTTATCTACAACTTGATAGCGAAGAAGGTTATTATGGTAAATCATAACATACCCATTATTCACCGGCAAATTATTGCAGTTAACCAGTTTCCCCGTAATATTAACCACCGACGAACTATTATTTATGCTTATTACACCTAAGTCTTTATCCTCGGTCAATGGCGCGATCTGTTCTGAATAAATCACATCATTACAGGCATAGGACCAAATTTCCATTAACAGATTCTCATTAGATGGCACCCGTCCACTTACTTGTCCCAATGAATCCGTCCAACCATACATCTGAACTCCCCTGGCATCTGTTAGCCGAACTTCTGTAACCAAAGGGGAGCCTGAGAGCGACTGCAAGGTCATTGATAATGTAACCGCCGGGACTCCGATATCACAATTCCAGAAAGAAAAGTGTTTTACTTCTCCTATATAATTATTGCCACTCCTTTTTGCAGATCCTTCTTCTTTCCAGGTACCGGTTTGCTCATCAACATACCATAAACTGATCGCTGAAGGAGCCGAAGATTGAATGGACGACGGAATTGGCACAGAAAGGGTAGCCCTGCTGCCTTGTGCTATTTGCAGCTTTTCACCCACAGACGATTCCAACTCCACCACCAGCATTCCATATGATTTTAGCACAACTCTTTTATTGCTATTATCAGTCGCCATTAATGATCCGGGAACTATTTGGGATATATCTCTTGCAGAAGGGTCAATATAAGAGGCATAAACATTAACGGCGCCGCTATAGGCTTCACCTGATGATTTTATAATGCCAGTGGCAGGTAAAGAGATCTTTGATCCATTAGAAAGCGACACATCGCCGCCTGTTGTTGAATTGATGATACCAGAAAGATCTCTCATTACCAGTTTTAGCATTACCTGGTTTACACCGGCTGTCGCGATAAATGAGCGATATCCTTTAAAGTATCCATCTTTTTCTGCTGTCACCAGTGAAACTCCTCTATCATCTAAAGAACCGGCAATCCTAAAATAGCCGCGCGCATCAGTCGTGGTGGTCTTGTCACCACTTCTAATGAAGGTG
>DASYSW010000247.1:0-5937 GCA_036002905.1 Chitinophagaceae bacterium | reverse complement strand
TATCTTTTCAAAAGGAATGTTTTTTCCAATCGCAAGATGATGAACAAGAGCCAGGGCCATTCCTACGTCACAATTGGTTCGTTCAGAAAAGGAAGTTCTCTCTTTGTTATTAAGCCCGATTGCCGAAGAGGGGTTTGCCAGGTCGATCAATAAAGGCAGGATATTTTTTTCTTTTTCTCTTTTTATTTTTTGATAGAGTTTGTTTATTGAAGAATGATCCGAATCTGCGGCAATGGTTCGTATGTTCTCAGCCGCCAACAAAAAAGAGAATGATCCTTCATTGGCACCCAGGTCAATTCCTGTATGAATCTCCTTCAGTTCCGTTAGCCACTCTTTTATGATCTTTTTCTTGTGTACGACATAATCGTTACGCTTGTTTGCTTCCTCGTAATATTGATCCCAGGCCGTAGCCTCTCCTTTCCATTGCAATGACTCTACCAGTGATTGAAGACTGTCCAAAAGGTTATGTAATTTTTTTTCGGAAAAGTTTTGTCTTTCCTGCCTGGCGTCCTGGACCTGATCTTCTTTCGCCTTTGTTCTTGAAGCGAGTCGCTGGTGTATGTGAATGTGTAAATAGGTGTAAAATGAAAATTTACTCCGCCAGGGTAGTAAGGACCTTGTCGTGGATAATGGGATGCCTTCCGGGTAGGCTGATAGTAATGACTGCAGTGGCTGGTGTGAATAGTGCATCAATAATAATGGTGAGAGAAAACTTTCACAAAACTGCCTGTAAGCGATCCATGGCTTTGTTGCGTCATATCTTTCGAAGGAAAGTGTATCAATAAAAACCGGCTTACCATCTAACCATTGTATATTGAAGGGCGTCGCGTCTTTTAAGATGATCCCGAATGGGGTGCAATTCTTTGCTAACTGTAAGGTCAGGAGGGCTGCATCTTTCAGCATGTCAAAACACCATTCGTAAGGATAGGAAATAAATGGAAGTCTTTGAGGTTTGAGCGTTTTGTACCAATCCGGTGAACCCGTAAAATTGTTATCCACTTCTTCGTGTGGGATCAGCCACTGTTTTTCGGCAAAATGATCATAACATCCACTCTTTATAAAATGGTCAAAGTCTTCCCGGAAGATTTTATTAACCTGCCTGTAAAGACCACCATCTTTTTCGAACACAAAACCAGAAGGATCACGAAAAGAAGAGGCAAGTGGTTGTGTGGTTGGTTGTGTCACTGTCTCAATCAGGAATTATCTTTTTGTGATCGTGTGAACAAGGATCTTACATACCACCAGGCGTTTTTAAAAAACCGCCCGATATTTTTGAAGAAAAAAGCAATTCCCAACGCGCCGGCCACAATAACCTGAACAAGATAACTGCCGGTACCGGGATCGATGTATAGCAAGTGAAGGGTCATAAAATGTCAAGGTTTGTGTGTTGTACTATCATGAATTACGCGTTACGAGCTATGAGTTATGAGTTATGAGTGTTTACCCGTAACTCGTAACACACAACCCGAAACATTTCCTACATATAACTCAAATTCGTCCTTGGCGTTAAAGTTAGCAAAGTTTCATACATCAGCTGAATGGTGGTTTCAATATCATCCCTGTGGATCATTTCGACGGGAGTGTGCATATATCGCAGCGGTATTGAGATCAGAACCGAAGGGCAGCCGTCATTTGAATACGCAAATGAATCCGTATCGGTGCCGGTGCTACGACTCAATGCTCTCCATTGTACAGGTATCTTTTTGTCGGCCGCGACTTTTTCAACCAACGCGAGCAGTTTGTTATGAATAGCCGGTGCGTACGCTAACGAAGGTCCTTTGCCACAACTGATATCCCCTTCGATATTTTTGTTGATCATCGGAGTGGTCGTGTCATGCGTCACATCAGTAACAATAGCAATATCGGGTTTTATTCTCCTGGCGATCATTTCAGCACCGCGCAAACCAATTTCTTCCTGCACTGCATTCACTACGTAAAGACCATACGGTAATTTTTTATTATTCTTTTTTAATAGTCTCGCTACTTCGGCAATCATGAACCCGCCCATCCGGTTATCAAGAGCTCGGCCAATAAAATTATTATTTGCCAGTTCATCGAAACCTTCCTGGTAAGTAACAACAGCGCCGATATGAATACCTAATTGTTCCACTTCCCTCTTATTCCTTGCCCCGCAATCCAGCCAAAGGTTTTCCACTTTTGGTTGTGGATCTTTTTTGTCCTCGCCATGTCTCGTGTGAATGGCGGGCCATCCAAATACCGCTTTCACTGGTCCCTTTCTCCCATGTATCAATACCCGCTGTGCCGGCGAGATCGATGGATCTACACCGCCATTGCGTTTTAAATAGATCAGGCCCTGGTCGGTCACGTAATTCACAAACCAGCTTATTTCATCGGCATGTGCTTCTATTACCACCTTAAATTCATGTTTTGCATTGATAATTCCAACGGCGGTTCCATAGGGATCTACATAATGTTCGTCAACATAAGGCCGCAAATATTCAAGCCAAAGTTTTTGTCCCCAGGTTTCAAAACCAACAGGCGATGCATTATTGATGTATTTCCTGAAAAAATTCAGTGATTCAGTTGTAAGGATTGTCGCTTTTTTCTTTGAAGTTGCCTTTGCCATTTGTTATAGTTTTATTGCAGAAAGTGTTTTATGATCGCCGTGAATCGTGAGACGTGAATCGTGAATGTAAGTCTTTCACGTTTGACGTCTCACGTCAAAAATAGTGAAAGACAAGCATCAACAATGCGGAAAACATCATTAACCCATCTAAGATGAAATAGTATAAATAATCTGAGAAATTTCTTTTCGCATAATTGTAAATGACTGCCGCGATCGCGCCGGGCACCAGTAATAAAATTATATTTAAGACAGAAAAACCGTACCCGTATAAGGTCACAGTGCACACGGCAAATATTACGAGTGATAGAAAGAATAACCAGTCCACTCCTTTTTCGCTAAATGCCGTTACCATGCTCCGAATGCCGGTTACCTTGTCATCTGCCCTGTCCCTGAAATCGAACATAATGCAGATGGCGTAAATGAAAAAAAACCGGCTTATGATAAAAAGAATCACGGGCACGTTAAAGTGGTTACCGGCGATGATCACTGGTAACATCGCTGTTACGTAGGTCCATACCAGCGCGAGAAAAATTGTTTTCCCGATGGCGATCTTTCTTAATGCTCTGAACCAGGGATGGGGAATCTTAGGAGCAGAATACAGGAAGGTGATAATGGCAGAAGCAGCCAGCCAGTGCCAATGGGGAAGTAGAAAGAAAAAAAATAGGCCTGAACCTGCTAAACCAATAAAGAATAAAACCAGGTGGAAAACCCGGTGCTTTTTGAGCCATTCAATTCTTGGGGATTCTATTAACGACTGTGAAGTAAGGTACCAATGAAAACTATAACTGCAGATCGTTGCAGAAAAAGCAAACCCCAAAAGATTTTTATCAGGTGGGCCATGGAGTAAAAGATCATATGTTTGATTTATCATCAACAGGGTGCAAACCGCAATAAACAGGTTGCTGTAAATGAAAAATCGAAAAATGCCGGGAATAAAAGTCTTTAGCAAATCTGGATCAGAATTGTTTTGCTACAATTTGTGGTGTTAATATTGTATCGCTTTGATTATTTCCCCTGTCTCTTAAAGTTAACCTGAAATACATCGTATCATTGTCGCCCGGATCTTCATCAAGAAAGCTATACGGAATATCAAGCGTCATTTCAACCTTGTCCTTCGATGGAAAGTCAGGGACCGGGGCAACGGCAGTGTCTGCCTTATTGTTGTTGTCAGGATCCGGTATTGGTTTACTGTTAGTCCGTACTCTTATATACGTCAGTATCCCGTTTCCCTCGTCGCCTTCTTTGTCTGTGCACTCAAGGGTGATGCGAAGGGTGCCGCCGAGAGGTACTTCCGGGTCATTAATCTCTTTTATGGTAATTGTTGGCTTTGTTTGAAATTTATCTTTGTGGCAGGCCGTTAGAACGCAAACTGTTAAGATGATAACACATAGGGCATAAATTGATCGGCACTTCATAAATCTTTAAACTTATTTGTTCAAATTTAAGGTTTTACTTCTAGACTTGGTATGGATAACGAATGGAACAAGATTTTTAACGTAAACGAAGGCAATTTTATTGACCTGGCGCTAGAAATATTTCAGTTTCAATATCAGCATAATCCAATTTATAAGACATACGTCGATACGCTCCGGTTTAATCCGAAGAAGATAAATAAGCTGCCCGACATTCCTTTTTTGCCCATCGGGTTTTTTAAAACCCATCGCGTCAAAACAACGGATTTTGACCCTGGCTATGAATTTGAAAGCAGCGGAACTACTCAAACCGGCAACAGCCACCATTTCATAAAAGACATAGAGATTTACCGCAGAAGTTTTACAACCGCGTTTGAACTGCTTCATGGACCCGTCCAGAGCTGGTGCATAATAGGCTTGTTACCTTCGTATCTTGAACGGAAAAATTCATCGCTGGTGTTTATGGCAGATGAATTGATACGTAAGAGCGGGCATGCACATAGTGGCTTCTACCTGGATGAGTTTGAAAAATTGAGCACGACTTTAAAAGACCTTGAAGAAAAAAAACAAAAAACTTTATTGATCGGTGTCACATTCGCATTGCTTGACTTTGCCACGGAATATTCTTTTCCCTTAAAGCACACAACGATTATGGAAACAGGCGGAATGAAAGGGAGGAGAGAAGAATTAGTGAGAGATGAAGTGCATGAGGTATTAAAACGAAAATTCCAGGTTGAGGTTATTCATTCGGAATACGGGATGACGGAACTTTTGTCCCAGGCTTATTCGAAGGGGAACGGTATTTTTAATTGTCCACCCTGGATGAAAGTTTTAGTGCGGGATGAAGAGGATCCTTTGGAAATCCGGTCGGCAGTCGGCGATCGTCAATCGGATTCATCATTCACCATTCACCATTCACCATTCACCACTCACGAATTACGACCTTCAGCAAAAGGCATCCTCAACATCATCGATCTCGCTAACATTTACTCCTGCTCATTCATAGCCACCGATGATGCAGGTAAACTTTATGATGACGGAAGTTTTGAGGTGATTGGCAGAGTTGACAATAGCGATATACGTGGATGTAGTTTGATGTCGATATAAAAAGACTGGGTGCTGAAGAAATGATCAACAGCATCCAATCTTTTCACCATATACACAGGGTAGTTAAATTCTGTTTTCGATTTTATGAAGAAAACTGGAAACAGGTCCCTCCATTTTGTTGGTACGGTCATCAAAGGTTTCTTCATTTAAAGTATCGCCGATCTTTAGAACTGCGGGTAAATGAGAAAGAATAGTGTGCCGCTGGGAGTTCATGTAAGACCTTAATTTTTCTGCGTCCGCATTTTTTAGCGAATCTTTTACCAGTCTCACGGCCTCATTTGAAATGTCTTCCATGTTCCTTTGGGCTTCATCTTTACTTATTCCGGAATAGTCAGCCACTTTTTTTATTGCCTCGTTCTCTTTTCCGCTGTAAAAAGTTCCAAGCCAGTTCCTGTTTTCATTTAGGGTCAACAGATTGATGCCATCCGTTCCATCACTGTATTTTATCATCGCCGCCAATACTGCAGGGATGGCGGCCTGGGGCAATTTTTGTGCAGATGACATTTTTTTTGCCCCTTTGATTTCCTGTGAGTTCGGATCGACTTTCTCTAAAGGCGGGTAGCCCAGGTTTTTCTGTATGGCATCAACAAGATTTGTTACCATAGATGAAGTTTTACTTATATAAGGGAAAAAACTGTGCCAGTGAACTCAACAAATGAAACCCAGGGAAGAACAGGTTAGAAGACTTTTTAATTGTCATCAATTTCAAATTACTTTGCAAGTATGCATTATGTGTCTGTTGAATCACTGACGAAGGCGTATGGAATAAAGCCTCTTTTCCAAAATATTTCATTTCACATTGAAGAAGGAGACAAGATCGCATTGGTGGCT
>DASYSW010000246.1:0-8390 GCA_036002905.1 Chitinophagaceae bacterium | reverse complement strand
GCATTTATTGAAAATAACGTCGACAAACCTTACGAGATACATCTTGTTGAATTCGACAGCGAGAACGATTTTAAAAACTTTATGGTCGACGAGCAGCGAAGAAAGTTCTTGCACTTGAAGGATCAGTCTATAAGGTCATCGATACTATATAAAGGTGTAAAACTTTAGACTCGACTCCGTGGCTACTCTCTTCCGGAAGAGATGGCGCTGTCATGACCTTAGTAGAATAGGCCATTCGGAGCGGTTGTGTTTTAGTAAGGTAATAGGTTTTTTTTGCCGGAAGGTCACCACTAAGTAAAGTCGATCTTTTCCGTTCTTTGTGACTCTTTGTGTATTCGTGGCTTAGTCGTTCAAAATTGATACTGCAATAAAATTGGATAAAAAAAGAGATTGCCTCAAGGCTAATCTCTTCTTAAAAATCATTATGGATGTCAGTTCGTCTTTATTATAATTTTCGGGGTTTCTATTTATTCTTCTTTTCTCTTCCCATTTTGCCCACGATTAATTTCACCTGGAAGCCAACGGGTGATTGAATGGAATTGATATTGGCAAATACTCCGCAACCTAATCCCATAAAAGATGCAAAAGCCCAGTTAAGATCTGCCCGCATGGCAACTCCGAGCGAACTTTTGGTTTCTTTGGAAGTGGTATAGTTTGAACCTGTGTATGCAAATATTATAATGTTGCTGGAGGTCACTTCTGTTCTTTCAAAGTTTACTTTTTCGCCACTTACATACGAGAGTCCGCCTTCAGTGGTAGCCCAGGTCTTTTTTCCCAGCTTAAAGTATCTGCCTGCAGTGAGGCTGACAACGCTCATCCTTGTGTCCACTTCGTTTGTATATGGCATGAAAAACACATACCCGGTTTCAGCCTGGTAGTCGGATGGCTCGTTTCTCGGGTCCATCGTAAGAGTCTGGTACGAAAGTGTTGCGCTCCATTTGTTTTTAAAAATAGTTTGAAAACCAACTTCGGCAGAGCCACCACTATAACTACTGGCACCAATTCCTCCCTGCAAATAGAATTTATTTACCGGGCCGGTTTGTGCATTAGAAATAATAACTAAAGCAAGGAGCAGGATGCCGAAAAGGCTTGATTTTTTTTGGGTGGAGTTCATGATCTTACGTTTTGAGTTGTTTTTAATTGCTTTGACAACTCAAACATACTTTCCCGGTAAGCCTTTATAAAATTGAATTTCGCATTCCTCTTTTCCTGGTTTGCAATTTTTGCAACTGGCCTTGTGCGGTATTCGGGACAGTGGAGGATAAAGTGTCGCGGAAGGTCTCCCCGAACAGGCAAATGATGGAAGGGTGCCGATGCTCTCTAATTCACACTGCCCATCTCTTCTTCGAATGCCCCGATCAACTTCTGCAGATCAGTCATTGTTTGTTCATCTGTGATCTTATTTTCAGAATTTAGTTTGACCTGGATAAAAGAAATAAGATATTGCGTTTCTTCATTGATCCTGGCATCGATCACCTGGAGAGTATCGAGCAGGGATTCATGAGCTTTTAGACCGGATGTAGAAGCTGTGATCAGCGCAACCGGCTTACCTGAAAATTCACCCGAAGAGACGGTCCAATCCAACGCATTCTTTAATGTTCCCGGCACTCCCATAGCATATTCGGGAGTACAAATCAATATTCCATCTGAATTTTTCAAGAGCTTCCTGAAATTGTCAACAGCTTCGGGTGGCTCAGCAGTATCGAGGTCAGGATTAAAATGAGGTAGCTCCGTCAAACCCTCAAAAACTATTGTATCAAATTTTTCTTTTGTCAGTTCATCAATTGCTTTAATAAGGCGAAGATTTGCCGAATTCCTTCGTACACTTCCTGAGATTGCAATTACTTTTTTTCTGTCTGTCATCTTTATCTCCTTTATTTATTCCATTTATGTCTGCTGTTTTTTTGCCCAAGAGTTTATACATAGTGCTTTCGTTGGTTAGTGTTTATATTTATTCTGGATGAAATCGGCTTCACCCATAGCTGGACGCGCACAATACTATACAAGATCCGCGGATCTGTGCTGCCGGGCGATCTTGTAATTGCTTGCACCAATTTTTCATATTTTTCGGTGCGTTACTTCCGTAGGAGGTTGCCGCATAAATCCTTTGTTTATGGACAACCACGGCCTGGGGGTTGATTTTGGTATCTGATGTCAGGATGCCGAAGTACTTTGCATTGCGCTGGCAGGTTGTGATCGTTTTTTCTTTCTGTTGGATGTCCCGGGAATTCGCCCCGGTTCCATTTGTCTTCTGGGTAATGACAGGACCTAAGGTCACAAGCATGACGAGGATAAAATACCTTTCCATAAATCGAGCCTAACTTTCTCTTCTTTTTTTTCTAATCAAACCTGTTTTATTTATTGCCAGGGTCACGGAAGAACCGGCAAGTTAGACAGAACCTCATTGCGTTAGCGGCTCCCTTTTCCAACGGCCTTCCTTTTCTTCCCATCGATTCCATAATATTCGCGATAAAAAAAAATATTTCATGGCTCAACGCACCGAACGGCCTGTTTCAGGATATTAAATGAGGGTCTTATCTTCCTACCGGGGCAGCTCCAGGGCGTCTCTTTTTCGTGGTTAAATTATATGAAAGGTGTAAGTACCTTTAACAGCAAATTAAATTGTGGCCCGGCTCAATTAGTA
The DNA here is from genome assembly GCA_036002905.1 of Chitinophagaceae bacterium. Lineage (GTDB taxonomy): Bacteria > Bacteroidota > Bacteroidia > Chitinophagales > Chitinophagaceae > VBAU01. The sequence continues at coordinate 5,746 of DASYSW010000246.1, read as the reverse complement.
TGCAAAAGCTACCTCTTTCTTTAGTGCTTTTTGCACTTTCAGTGCAATCCTTCAACCTGGTAAGAGCACAGGAGATCAATGAGAAAAATTTTGTGCTCTACACAAAACAACAGGGGCTGTCAGATAATGTGATCACCGACGTAACACAGGATTCTACGGGTTATTTGTGGATTGCGACAGGTTTCGGTCTCAATCGGTTTAACGGAAATAATTTTGTACAGTTTCATAGCAACAGGGACACTTGTTCACTTCCGGTGGAATATGTGTCTGGATTGGTATGGCTTAATAACCGGGAACTGGCTGCTTACACTGGGAAAGGATTACATATCGTCAATACCCGGCGGGGGGAAAGCCGGAATTTGTTAATACCCTGGGACGACAAGAATTACCAATATAAATTCAATACGATCCAGGCGGTCAAAACTAACTCAGCCGGTGACGTTTTTCTACTGACACGTTCCGGGTTCTATCATTTCGACAAGAATAGCCACCTGGTCTTCCGGTATGATTATTATACAAACGAAGACGTCGCCAGGACCCCATTTGGTTTTGGGAGGAACCTGCTTCGTCTCGACGAACAGCGCTTTGCGATTATTTCAAGCGTCGGCATATATTATTATAACGCTGCTCAAAAGCAGTTTAAAAAAATGGATGCCTCCGATTGCCCTGAATTGAAAGAGTTTTTAGACTATCCGAAAGGGAATTATGAATTTTTTCAGCCGGCAGCCGATCATTTATTCGTAATAAATCTTAGATCAAACGATCTTACTTGCATTAACGTAAAAAAAAATCAGAAAACATCGACTCATATAACATTACCATCACCGGGGAGTGAGTTTGACCATCGATCAACGCTTGTCGCTGTCAGTGATACCGTATTTTATTTAACCGGTAATGTTTCTGGTTTCTATAAACTGACTCTTGATCCGAGGTCGGGGAATATTCAATTTTATCACAAAAAATATTTTCCAACGTATTACTGCAGCAGCCTCTTTGCAGACGCAGACAATAACCTTTGGATAGCTACAAACAAAGGATTGCTGAAGCAGGACAACGGCCGTATGCATGTAGAATGGACGCCACTGCCATCTTCATTCCAGGATTCTTTTCCCACCTCTGTGGTTGACGATATTTATACCGGGGAAGAAAAATTATATGCAGCCACGAGAGGTGACGGGTCGCTATTGATATTTAATAAAAAGCCGCTTCATTTGATCAAACGGATCAGTTTTGACCAATTAACCAGGAGTCCGAATGGCGTTTATCGACTCAGGCCAACCAGCGACGGATCTTTATTCATCGGTACCAACGGACCTCTTTTTTCCCTTGACATGAAAACAGAGCGGCTTAAGGAAATGCAGTTGGAAAAATGGGATAGAGCGGGGGCGTGGATCGCGGACCTGTGCAAAGACAGAAATCACAATATCTGGATCGCATCTGACAATGTTTATAAGTACGACGCTCTAACAAAAAAGATTTCTATTGTACTCACCCAGGAAGAAATTGATGATAAAATTCAGTGGGCCGCAAGGATAAGGGAAGACGCATCCGGCAACATCTGGATAGCGGGGCATGGATTGATCCGTTACAACGTACAATTAAACAAAATCGATCGGGTGGTCGATACTTTTCCCTCGATCCGGATGCCTGATAACCAGGTACCATGTTTTGCCGCCGATCAGTCAAACAATCTATGGATCAATAGTAACAACAATGGCCTGATCTGTTACAATATCGACAAAGGAAGTTTTCGCCATTTTACGACGGACAATGGTTTGCCGGATAATGATATTGCCTCGATGATCATCGTCCAAAACAAACTCTGGGTAGCCAGTAATTCGGGGATCTCATGTCTTGATCTGAGAACCTTAAACATCAGCACGTATGGAAAAGAGGAAGGCTTCCCTGACCTGCCTGTTGTTAGAAATTCAAACTTCTTTTATGACAGCGCATTTAACAAATTATATATCGGGTTTACTAATGCTATCGCAGCGTTTGACCCGGGAATAATTTTTCAAAAGAGCCACTCCCCTAAGCTTTTTATAGAAAGTATTTCAGCGGGCGACCAGGCAAAATGTCTTTTCCCGGAGCAGAATTTTAGAACATCATGGCGAAATAATGAGATAATTATAAACATAGGCAGCATAGATTTTTTTACGAGCAACGGCCAACGCTTTGCTTATCGCCTGGATGATGATACAGACTGGCAGCACCTGGGCACGCAAAATATGTTTAGTATCTCCAACCTTTCACCGGGTCATCATCGAGTTAAGGTGAAATTGTTTTCCATCAGCAATCGCTGGCCAGAGCTCGAAGAAGAAATCAATATCATTGTCCTGACTCCATTCTGGAAACAAGGCTGGTTCATAGGGGCCGCGATCCTGGCGCTATTGTTAGTTGCGTACGTGTTCCTCAAATGGAGGACCAACATAATTGAAAAACGGGAACAGGCAAAAACACATATCCAGGCTTTAAAAGCTGAGGAATACAAAAATCAGTTTGAACTTGAACAGATCTCAAATTATTTTTCCTATTCACTGGCTGGGATAAAGCATGTTGACGAAGTGTTATGGGATGTGGCAAGGAACCTGATTGGGCGAATGAACTATGTTGATTGTATGATCTATCTCTGGAACAAGGATAAAACCAAAATGATCCAGAAGGCATCCTATGGACCGAAGGGTGATCCAACTGCGATCAAGTCAAGTCTATTTGATGTGGCGCCGGGCCAGGGAATTGTTGGACATGTAATGAAGACCAAGGAGCCGTTGTTGATCTCCGATACAAGATTCGATTCCCGCTATCGCGTGGATGATATAAGCAGGTTAAGCGAATTGTGCGTTCCCATCATTCATAATAATGAGCTGATCGGCATTATCGATTCAGAGCATCCGGATACCAATCACTTTAAGGAAAGGGATGTCAAAATATTAACTACGATAGCCACAATCGTTGGTAACAAGATAAAGCAGATAGAGTCGGAGCAGTCGTTGGAAATAAAGCAAAAAGAAATTGCTTCTGTTAATCAGCAACTGGCCGAAGCTCAATTAGCAGCCTTGCAGACGCAGATGAATCCTCACTTTATCTTTAATTCACTGAATAGTATCAAGGGAATGATCCTGAACAATGAGCAACAAAAAGCTTCCAGGTACCTGAGCAAGTTTGCTCAAATGATCAGGATAACGCTCCATCAATCCAAAGAAATATTCACTACCTTATATGAGAACCTGGAACACCTCGAGAATTATCTTATGATGGAGAAACTTCGCTTTGATGATTCGTTTACTTTTCACGTAACCGTGGATGAACGGATAGATAAAGAAGAGACCCTGGTTCCGACCCTGATGATCCAGCCTTTATCCGAAAATGCCATCTGGCACGGACTGATGTGCAAGGAGGGTGATAAAAAATTGTCTATCCGCTTTTGTCTTGTTGGAGAGACTATTTGCTGTGTGATCGAGGATAATGGGATTGGAATAAAACGTTCTGAAGAATTAAAACGATTGAACAAGACCACCCATCAATCGGTGGGATTGAGCAACCTTCGTAACCGGATAAAGATCATGAATGAAAAATATGATACGGGCTGCACTCTCCAGATCGTCGATCTTCATGATCTTGACAAAAATAAAACAGGTACCCGTGCAACCCTGCAATTTAATATTATGAGCAATAAACCACAGTTATGAGAGCAATACTTGTTGACGACGAACCAGACGGGATACGCACTTTGAAAAAATTACTGGAATTGAACTGTCCCGAGGTCGAAATTGTGGCCACTTGTTCCAGCGCAGCGGATGCCATCAGCAAACTCGATGAAGTAAAACCGGAGTTGGTTTTTCTTGACGTGCGAATGCCCGGTGAAAGCGGGATAGACATGTTGGCTGAGTTATCTGAGATTGACTTCGAAGTGATCTTCGTTACTGCACATGATGAATATATGTTGCAGGCCCTCCAGTTTAGCGCTGTTGATTATCTCATGAAGCCAGTGGATGAGGACCGGCTCAAGGATGCTGTACAACGAGTTGAAGCCAGGCTAAGGGGAAAAAGAAGTTCTCGCCAGGCGGAAACTTTATTGCATAATATCAATAAGGTTGGATATCCCCTGGAAATGAGACTCTGCCTTCCCACGCAGAAGGGATTCACTATTGTCAAACTCGAAGAAATTATTTATTGTGAAGCGCAAAGAAGCTACACGATCTTCCGCCTTATAAATAATAAATCCATCATTATTTCAAAACCATTGTTCGATTACGACAAATTACTGGCCGATACAGTTTTTCTCCGCGTACATAAATCTTTTCTCATAAACCTTATGCATATTAAAGAATATATGCGGGGTGAAGGGGGTACTGTGGTCATGAGTGATGGCATGGAAGTGGAGATAAGTCGCCGTAAAAAAGAGCAATTTCTTGTCAAAGTGAAAGAGTTTTTTAAGTATTGATTTTAACCCAGGTAAATTTCTCCCGCCGGAAGTAAAGCGAAACCCACCTTTGGGCAAGTTGGTCAATAGCCCTCTAATTGGCCATATAACTTTGTATCACCAACGCAAAGAATAAGTAGATGATGACGACATAATATAATTCTCTCATTGCAGTTAGTTTTTAGGTTCAGAGATATCCTGTCTTTTCCAAGACGGGATTTTTTTTTAATAGGATGTTAGCTGCCTGGTGGATAAACCGATTGGGAAAAAATAGAGCCCGATGGGAAAATAACAGGTTTTCTATCTCATGGTTGTTTATATCTTACTCACAAAAATCAACTTGTTGCCAGCAGACGAAATAACTTATCACATTGCGGCCTGTGCGAGGAACGACAGGGACAGCCAAAAAAAGATCTATACCGCTTTCTACGGGTATGCTATGGCAGTCTGCGAACGTTATACAAATAATCACGATGACGCTGTCGAAATATTGAATGATGGCTTTCTAAAAATTTTTAAAGAGGTTCACCGCTATAAGCCAGCATATGCTGACGTGGTGGGTTCCTTCAAAGGCTGGTTGCGAAAAATCATGGTATACACAGCAATTGACCATTTTCGCAGAAATCAAAAACACCGGTTTACGGCAGATATCGATAATGGACTTATACAGATCGCCTCCGGCGGCGAAGATGCAGTGGACAGGATATCTTATGACGAGATCATACGCTCGATACAGGAAGTAACCCCGGGTTACAGGACGGTTTTCAATCTCTTTGTCATTGAAGGATTCAGTCACGAGGAGATTGCTGAGAAGCTTGGCATTTCCGTGGGCACCTCCAAATCGAATCTCTCAAAGGCGCGAAAACAATTGCAAAAGATATTGCTGAGCGGGAAGAAATTTTCATGGGAACTTTTACCGTACCAATGGGAAAAAAGGTCGGCCCGATAGGAAGAAGGCGCTCATAAATCTTGGGAATCGGTGATAACTTGCTTTGAAATTTAAATACATCCTAAGAAAGTTGTAAGATAAAAAAAGAAGGTAGTTGGACGGAATGGTGGTAAAGCCCGGGTAGATCATCCGGGTTTTTTTATTTCCAATATGATCATTTTATCTTTTGGTTCTTTTATTTTATGCGGTAGAGACAAGGCATGCCTTGTCTCTACCGCATAAATTGCCCGTACGGGTCCTTCAGTTCCATTTGGAAAAAAAGCGTTACCGATAGGAAAAGGGCTTATGTAAACCTATTTGACCGGCCCTACTTTTGCCTTCGCCAAACCTGCTTCATTAACACGACTGATTCACGCAGGGATTTTTCATTATTA
>DASYSW010000245.1:0-6833 GCA_036002905.1 Chitinophagaceae bacterium | reverse complement strand
GTAAAATATAAATTGACAAGCTGAAGAAAGATCTCGAAATCTTTCGTACTACTACTTCCTTGTATCCCTTCTTCATGATCATTGATATATGGCATCGCATCAACTGTTTTTCCAGAAAGGAATTTTTGAAGATCAGTTGGCGACATGTCCTTTACTCCCATCATGCTTACCACCGAGGCAGCATGTTTGGCATTGTCCTTATCTTCCAATGGAAAGCGCTGCCATCCGCCCCAACGCCAGCAATCCATTAAGATCTCATCATTCTTAAAATTTGTTGGCTTTACAGTAATAGTTACTCCATTGCTCAAACTGAGGTTAGTTGTGCCAAGCTTTTCATTCTTTGTTTCCGAAACTATTTTGCCTGCAGACAGGGAGCCTTCCATCAAACTTGATGCGATAGTTTTTTCTTCGTAAGGTTTTACTTGCTGTTTGGATGCTGCGATGATTTGTTCTTCCAATTCATCATCAGAAGGCATTTTATCTTTTCTCTTCGTGGGTGCCATAGCCAGGGCAAAAGCGTTTGTTGTTGCCGGCATTTTTTTCGCGACCTCGTTTATTTCATTTAACGTGATGCCCGGTAAAACCTGCTTCAAAAACTTGTACCTGTTTTCCGCTCCGGGAATGGGGCTGCCTTCAAGATAATTGTTGACATAACTTGACACAAGAGCAGACGACTGTGTTTTATCTTTTTCTTTGAATGCCTGTTCTGCTTCATTAAGAAGATTCGCCTTTGTCCTTTCCAGTTCGGCAGACAAAAAACCGAATTTTCTTGCTCTTTCTGTTTCCGCCAGCAAAGCGTCTATTGCTTCTTTTGTGCTGTTATCTCCCAACACAGCGAAAGAAATGAAAGCGTCGTATCCGCGAATGAACTGGTCCGTGCCGGTATATCCATATACAAACGGAGGGTTTTCTTTTTGGGTTAGCTCCTGCAAGCGTTCATTGATGAGGGAATTAATGAGTTCCTTCTTTACTGCCTGGCGGTAGTCGGCCCATGTCTTTATTTTCTTTGCGGGGGTGATGTAATTGAAAACTTCAAGTATAGAATTGGTGGCCTCATCATCGGTAACGACCATTGCATCGGGTTTAGTTCTTGTCGCAATCGGCGTAATAGCGGGTCTTGGTTTTTCATTTGAAGGATTTTTGAATCCGCTAAAATGAGCCTCGATCTTTTTTTCGGCTTCCGCCGGGTCAATATCTCCGACAACAATTACAGCCATCAGGTTTGGGCGGTACCATTGTTTGTAAAACCGCGCCAATGTGGCCGGGCTAAAGGTTTTCAAAATGGAATCCTTACCGATCGGTAAACGCTCGGCATATTTCGAGCCATTAAAAAGTTTTGGAAAATATTGCCGAAGCATTCTTTCCTGTGCACCCTTACTAAGCCGGGATTCTTCCAGCACAACTCCTCTTTCTTTATCAATTTCTGTTTTGTCCAATAAATTATTCCCCGCCCAATCTTCTAAAACAGTAAAGCCTTCTTCCACGATCTGGGGATCATCACTTGAAATCGGGAGAATATAAACCGTTTCATCAAAACTTGTATAAGCATTCAGATCCGCACCGAATTTTACACCCACTTTTTGCAAATAGTCAACCAGTTCATTTTTCGGAAAATGTTTTGAACCGTTAAAGTTCATGTGTTCCATAAAATGGGCCAGGCCACGCTGATCATTGTCTTCAAGAATAGAACCTGTATTCACTACAAGACGGAGTTCCATCTTTTTCTCTGGCTTCAGGTTTTTTTGAATATAATATGTAAGGCCATTCGAAAGCTTACCAATTTTTACATTTGGATCTACGGGGATAGGCTGGTTAAGATTGACCTGGGAAAAAAGGTTTGCAGAAAAAAAACTTATCAGGAAAATGAGACTGCACAACGGTTTCATAAAGATCTTCATATAACTGTTTTTGACGGATAAATGTATCTATACCTACTCAGACGATGAAATAAAAGCCCTCCTTTTACATGAAGGGAGAAATGGGAAGATACAAGGTGCAAGACACGAGGACACAAGGTTAGAAGCACAAGGGTCAATCGCAGGTTCACGAACTCACGATTCACGAAAGTTTAATGCTGATCAATTTATAGCATTTAATTTTTCTCCTTACCTTCTTCATACTTCTTCTCCGCTTCCTTGGCCTTTTGGAAGTCCAGGACTACACCGTTGATACAATAGCGGAGACCTGTTGGAGGAGGACCGTCATCAAATACATGGCCAAGATGAGATTTACAACGACCACACGTCACTTCTGTACGTCGCATACCGTGCGAATTGTCGGGGGTATAAATGATGCTGCCTTTGCTGATCGGTTCGTAGAAACTCGGCCAGCCGCACCCGCTTTCAAATTTAGTATCACTTTTAAAAAGAGGATTGCCGCATACAGCACAGTAGTACGTTCCTATTTCAGAAAAATTTTCAAACTTACTGGTCCACGGCCTCTCCGTCCCTTTTTCACGGGCAATATGATAGACATCCTTTGGTAAGATCTTCTGCCACTCATCATCACTCAATACAACCTTTGAGGTATCTGTATTTGAATAAACGGGATTTTTCTGATCACTCATAGTCTTATTTTTTGAAGTTTATGAAAAGGTACATTGTTGAACAATAATTGGCAATATTTAAACAGCCGCGTATCATTATGTTTGCCATCAAATTTACGTGTACTTTATAAAAACAGTTTCCGGTGCAAATTGTTTTACAAAACCTTTTAGTTTTGGAAGATGTATAAGAAACGGCTCACAAAAGAACTGGCTTTGCAAAAATTGCGGTTTTATTGCCGGTACCAGCAGCGATGTCTAAGCGAAATAAAGGAAAAGTTGTTCGAGCTCGGCATTAATAAAAAGGACCACGATGAACTTATGAAGGAGTTAGTTAAGGAAAATTGCGTTAGCGACGAAAGATTTGCCTTCGCGTTTGCAAGTGGGAGGTTCAAAATGAAACAATGGGGGCGAAAAAAAATTCAGCAAGGTCTTAAAGAAAAACGAATAAGTGATGAAATTGCGCAAAAGGCGCTCGGGCAAATCAATAAGGAGGACTACATTGCCGTGTTAAATAAACTCGCCAAAGAAAGATACGCCTTGTTGAAACATGAGCAATACTTAGTTCGCAAGAAGAAAACAATGGATTATTTGATGCAGAAGGGATATGAAGTAGATTTGATAAGAAATGCTATACATCATTTTTTAAAATAAGAAATGTCAACACTCACGATCACCGGTATCCAGTCGAGCCTTCATTGGGAAGATAGAAAAGCAAACCTCCGGATGTTTGAAGAAAAGATATTTTCAATTTCCCAACCGACAGAGATCATTGTTTTACCCGAGATGTTCAGTACAGGGTTTAGTATGCAACCGGAAAAGTTGGCTGAAACGATGGAAGGCGAAACGGTGCAATGGATGAAACGGATTGCTGAAAAGAAAAAAATTATTCTTACTGGCAGTGTAATCATTGACGAAGGTGGAAATTATTTTAATAGACTTGTTTGGATTTTACCTAACGGACACGTCGGTCACTATGATAAACGACATTTATTTGCCTATGGCGATGAAGATCAACATTACACCCCGGGTGAAAAGAGATTGATCGCTTCGGTTAATGGATGGAAAATAAATTTATTGGTTTGTTACGATCTCAGATTTCCGGTGTGGAGTCGTCAATCTCCTCCCTCGTTGGGGAAGGTTGAGAAGGGACTTGAGTACGACGTTTTGATCTATGTTGCCAACTGGCCCGAAAGGAGGGTCCATGCCTGGACAACTTTGTTGCGGGCGAGAGCGATCGAAAATCAGTGCTATGTCATTGGTGTCAATCGTACCGGTGACGATGGCAAAAAAATTCACTATACCGGGGAGAGTATGGCAGTCGATCCGATGGGAGAGCTACTTTATCACAAAAAAGATGAGGAGGACATCTTTACAGTCACTCTCGATAAATCACAATTAGATAAGGCCAGGGAGAAATTTCCATTTTGGAAAGACGCGGACAATTTTTTTATTGCTGATTAACTAGTTCACTTATTTATTAATTACTGATTATTGATCACAGTCGTCATAAACATAAAAATCTTAGTTCTTTGAAAGTATTGCTGAAAAAGCTTTTCGAGGGACTTTTATGGTTCAAAACGATTTCATGTGGCCGGAAAGACAGTAAGATGGTAAGAGACCCTAAATCACTTAACGTCTTTCCGTCTAAAAGCACTCTTTAACATAAACTTTGAGTAATATCCTAATATTGTTCAGGACGCTGGTGATTGATTACTAACAGGCGACCGTCTCATTCAACAATGGATAATCAATAATTTTTCTTTTTCAACTTATCTTCCTGTATCAACTCCATCACCTTATCCATTTTATAGTCTGCATTTCGTCGTATCGCGTCAGAAGTGGGCAACACCTGCACTTCGGGAAAGATGCCATGGCCTGTTTTAGGCTGACCTTTGTCCATCACTAACCTGAACAAAGGAAGACGGAACTCCAATTTTGTTTCCGGCAGTTTCACATCAGGGATAAGCCAGGCCGTATTGCCATAAGAGCCACCGCCCGTCTCTTCTCCAACAACCGTTACATCATCCTGTTTAATGACCGAATTTGTAAACAAAGTAGTCGCCGAAAATGAATTGCCCCCGATGAGAACATAGCTTTTACCCCCAAAATGATTTTTTTGCTTGGGCTTGAAACGATGTCGCTCGAAATAACCAAAATGAAAATGCCCATCCTTTTTTTTGCGGGTGAAGGCGATCATGAAGAGGCGATTCAAAAAATATTTTTCGATGTACGACTTATAATGACTTTTTCGCTGAATGGCATACAATGAATCACAAACCTTGAATTTTTGATCGACGAGATATTTTGACAGCAGGGTGGAATTAGTTACACTACCCCCACCATTTCCCCGAACATCCACAACGAGATAATCAATTTTATGCTTGCGAATAGAACGAAAGGACTTTTTGAAAAATTTTTTTAACTGGTAACCTCTTCCAAAAGTATTTACGTCGAGGAATGCTGTTTGGTTATTAGCATCGATGCGAAGGGAACGCATGTTTTGAAGGCTCATTTGTTTTCGCTGCTTCTTTGTAGGCCGGATAAAACGCCTGATCGCGGAACGATTAAAACTATCTTTTGCGGGATCATAAACAGGAATGGTAAGTGAATGTTTGATCCCGGCGCTGTCCAGGTAATCAATGCTATAAGCGGTTGACAGGCCATACACGTTGCTATAAAGTGAACCAAACACTCCCCTGTTGCTCAGGCTTTGAAACTTATGAGTGATGTTGTGGCCATCGGACGATATGAATTTAAAGAGCGTATCCGTAATCTCACGCATCGGTCTATGATCAATCGCCTGGACGATTGTTCCGCGTTTTAAAATCGAATCTCTCCTGTTCAGATTAGCAGCTACTACTGTGGTGTCGGGCCAGAGTTTAAGACTCAACGGGAAAAATTTTTCATTTTTTAAGGTGTCGAGATAATTCGAATATTTTTTTGAAGAACGTACTGTCGTATGCCCGCAATCCATCTTTGCAAGAACATAGCTTAAGACCTGCTTGAACTGGGGCTCAGTCATGGAATCTTTTATTTGGTCCTTTCCCCAGTTAAAATAAAAGTCCATACTGTCTTTTGGAGTGTACCAATAAAGACCTGGGTGAGATTCCTGTAAAACATTCTGAAAAATGGTGTAATCTTTTTCGAGCTGTTCTGAAGAATATTTTTTTGCAGGATCAAAGGAGGATTTAAAACTGCTGCAACCCGTTGTAAAGATTATCAATAAAATGAATAGTGCCGATATCCTCATATCCGGAAAAAACTTTAACCCTTGTTCTTTTTAAATGCATTCCATCCTTGTGCTGTTATGGGATAGGTACTGTCGCCTTTCGTGATAATGTTTTCACCTTTTTCCCGCTCAGTCATGTAGCCGATCACACTAATATCTTCATTTAATTTGATTTTATCGTAATCATCTTGTCCAATGGTAAATAAAAGCTCATAGTCTTCACCGCCACTTAATGCGCATGCGGTCGGATCTATCTGGAATTTGTAAGCTGCACTTTTCATTTCGTCAGCGATGGGCAATCTTTCTTCGTAGATCACACAACCGAGCTCACTTTGGTTGCTGATGTGCAATATTTCTGAACTCAGGCCATCACTGATATCCATCATTGAATGGGGCATAATGTTTTCCTTTTCGAAGAATTCAACAATATCCTTTCTCGCTTCCGGTTTTAGTAATCTCCCGATCACATATGATTCGCTTTCAAGGTCGGGCTGAATATTCGGATTCTCGAGATAGATCTTTTTTTCTCTTTCCAAAAAAAGTAGACCGATATACGCGCCTCCAAGATCACCACTTACACATACCAGGTCCCCCTTTTTCGCGGTGTTTCGCTTTACGTATCTATCAGGAGTTACTTCACCGACCGCAGTAACAGAAATAATAAAACCTTTCTGCGAGGAAGATGTGTCACCACCGATGAGGTCAACTCCATATTTTTCACATGCTGTATACACGCCACTGTAAAATTCGTCCAGTGCCTCTATGCTAAACCGATTGCTGATGGCAATGTTCAAAATTATTTGTGTTGGTGTCGCATTCATTGCATAAATGTCGCTGAGATTTACGATCACGGATTTATAGCCGAGGTGTTTAAGTGGAGTGTACATCAGGTCAAAATGTACTCCCTCAACCAACATATCAGAAGTAATGACTGTTTGCTTTCCGAAATGATCGATGACAGCTGCATCGTCACCGACACCGACTATTGAGGACGCATTTTGAAGTTCGATGTTCCTGGTCAGGTGTTCGATCAATCCAAACTCTCCTAACGATGATATT
>DASYSW010000244.1:0-7621 GCA_036002905.1 Chitinophagaceae bacterium | reverse complement strand
GTGGGCCTATTGGTTTCACTGGGCTTCGATTTGATCATGTATGCTACTTCGACTGTAATGACTTCTTTAAAAGGAGTGGCTGCTGACGTGGCAGGATCTGCTGTGTTGTCTGCTATTACAGGGGCCGCCGTCGGTTGGGTTTTGGGGATGAGCAAAAAAGCGGTTGCTGCTGCCTGATTAGAAAAAATTTCGTTTATGGTCCCGTTCTTCCAAGGCAAGCGCGGGACTATTTTTATGCCTACTGTCACGTATTTCTATTATTTTACAAACCGGAAACAATACCAGCACCAGCAAGATGAAATTCTTCGTTGATCCGGATATCGCCTGCGCCAAGACGATTGACAGCCGTATTTATACATCGCCGCAAATATTCGATGAAATGAAGGATAATGTATTTTCTTCCTGCTGGCATTTTATCGGGGATACATCACTGATAGAAGAACGCAATAACTGCCATCCGCTCACTTTACTCGCCGGTTACCTGAACGAGCCAATACTGTTAACAAAAGACGAAGCAGGAGAAATCCATTGCCTTTCAAATGTGTGCACCCATCGTGGTAACCTTTTGATCTATGAACCATGCAAATCACTCAATCTTCGTTGCAAATACCACGGAAGACTGTTCCAATTAGATGGCAAGTTCAAATCAATGCCAGAGTTCAAAGAGGTCAGGGATTTCCCGTCTGCCGATGACGATCTTCACTCGCTGCCCTTGTTTTACTGGCGGCATTTTTTGTTTACCACGCTTAACCCAAAGTTTCCGCCACAACATTTTTTAAAAGACATGATGGAGAGGGTAGAGTGGATGTCGCTAAATGAGTTTCGTTTCAGGCCCGATCTTACAAAGGAATTTTTGATAGATGCCAACTGGGCTTTGTATTGTGAAAACTACCTGGAAGGCTTTCATATTCCATTTGTACATGCGGGACTCAATGCATTAATCGACTATAGTAATTATGAAACGGAACTTTTCTTCCCATTTTCTGCTTTGCAGATCGGTATCAGCAAAAGCGGGGAAGATTGTTTTGAATTGCCTGCATCGTCGCCCGATTATGGGAAGCAAATCGCTGCTTATTATTTCTGGGTGTTTCCGAATATGATGTTCAATTTTTATCCCTGGGGTTTGTCGATTAATGTTGTACAGCCTTTGTCAGTTGACAAAACGAAAGTGTCTTTTTTAACTTATATGTGGAAGGAAGAAAAAAGACACAAAGGCGCAGGGGGCGATCTTGACAAAGTGGAGATGGAAGATGAAGAGATTGTGCAAAGGGTCCAGAGGGGAGTGCGATCGAGATTTTACAAACGTGGAAGATACTCTGTAACTAAAGAAAGAGGCACGCATCATTTTCACCAGTTATTAGCGGAATTTCTGAACTCTGAAAATATTCAATGATCAATGTTCAATATTCAATTCCAAATTTTGAAGAATGTTCCGCAGATGAACGTTGTTAATTGAGCATTGAACATTCCTGAAACACATGTCCGAACCACGACTACAAAAAACCATCGGGCTTTGGTCGGCCACCACCATCGTCATCGGAAGTGTTATTGGCTCCAGCATTTTCATGAAACCGGCTACCATGGCTGGCCAGCTGGGTTCTCCATATTTATTGATCATTGTTTGGATCGTTGCGGGACTTGTTTCGCTTTTTGGCGCAATGGCATTTGCTGAACTGGGAACAATGTTTCCCGAAACGGGGGGACAATACGTTTACCTGCGAAAAGCTTATGGAGATTTCATAGCTTACCTGTACGGATGGGGCAGTATCGCTGTCATCAATACGGCCGCCATTGCAGCGATTGCATTTGTTTGTGCTGGCTATGCAGGAAATTTTATTCACCTTCCGCGTTTTGATAACGCCACGGAACATTCGATCGCCTTACATATTCCTTTGATCGGAGATATTTTACCATTGGAAAATTTTGGGGTCAAGATGCTTGCCATCGCAATCATTATCATGGTCACGATCGCCAATTATCTAAGCGTAAAAGCAGGGAACTCTATTCAATTCGTGTCAACGCTGTTAAAAGCATTTGCGCTGATCATTCTTGTGATCGGCATTCTATTTTCGGGAAAAGGTTCGACGGAGAATTTCTTCAAAAATTCTGTCAATTTCCAGGTAACCGGTTGGTCATTACTGGCTCCCTTTATGGCTGCAGTTACAGGTGCTTTTTCAGGTTACGACGGATGGAATAATTTGGGCATGGTAGGGGGTGAACTCAAGAATCCCGAAAAGAATATCACGAAAAGTTTATTGATGGGATTATGTGCCTGTATTATTATTTATGTACTTATCAGCATCGCCTATTTATACATGTTGCCGATTGATGAGATGGCTAGCTCCAAGCTCGTAGCAACCGATGCAATGACAAAAGTAATGGGTGCAGCGGGGGGATCGGTTATCGCCATTTTGATCATAATTGCAACGTTCGGAGCGGTGTGTTCAAATCTGTTGGCCAATGCAAGGGTTGTCTTTGCGATGTCTGAGGCAAAGAGTTTTTTTCCCTGGGCAGGTAATGTTCATCCAAAATTCAAAACCCCTGGTAATTCAGTTTTGGTCCTTGGAGTATGGAGTTGTCTCTTTGTCCTCAGTGGCTCGTTTGACATTCTTGCGGACATGTTCGTCTTTATGTCCTGGGTTTTTTATGGATTGGTGGTTGCTGGCGTTTTTATCCTCCGCAAAAAAATGCCAAACGCCGAAAGGCCATACCGCGTGAAAGGATACCCGGTCCTCCCCGCCGTTTTTATTCTGTTTACGGGGTTTTACCTGGCCACTACTGTTTATAACGACGTCGACAATTATACAAAGGGAAAAGTCCCATTCATTAACTCTTTTCTTGGTATGTTGTTGACAGCCATTGGCATTCCGCTGTACTATTATTTCAAAAGGAAAAAATACTAGTGGATAAAAAGAATTATTTCGATAGTAGTATTGACAGGAATATTACTTTTCCCTACATTAGCGGCCAGAATAGATAACCAAAATCCACTTCCTACCGTACCTGTTAATTGCTATGGGAAAGACTCTCATGTATCCAGGCTGTAGCATATGCTGATCATCAGTATTCGGGTTGACGCCACCCAGACAATATTATTAACTCCGTTTGTATAACGGAGTTTTTTATTTCATGTTCGCGATTTGACGATTCGCGTCTCATGTTTCACGATGCGCTACATCATTTTCTTTATTAACTTCCCCAGCATCATCAATCCATAGTCCACATCTTCACTCCACGGTTTTCCAAAACTGATCCTAATAAAATGCGTGTAGTTGCAGTTAGCAGAAAAAATTCGCCCTGGTACAATGGAGATTTTATGTTTCATAGCTTCCGTACGAAGCTTAAAGGAATTTATTTTTTTATTGAGCTGTAACCACAATACAAAACCACCATGCGGTCTTGAAATTTTTGTATCAGCAGGGAAGTATTCAATGATCGCCTGCATGTAGCGTAAGCATTGTGTATGCAGGGCCTTTCGTAAATTTTTCAAATGGTACTCGTAGCGACCGATTTTTAGAAAATGTGCAACGGCAGCTTGCGTTAACGAAGGACTACTGATGTTCAGGCCTCTTTTCATTTGTCTCACTTCGTCAAAAAATTTACCGGGGATTGTCCAACCGATCCGGTAACCTGGTGCAAGAGATTTGGAAAGTGATGAGCAATGCATCACCAATCCCTTCTTGTCAAAATATTTGCAGGTCTTTGGCCTGCTTTTTCCAAAATACATCTCGCCATAAATATCGTCTTCAATCAACGGGATGTTGTGTTTTGTAATAATATCAACCAGTTTCTTCTTATTTTCATCAGGCATACAACTACCCAGGGGATTGTTGAAGTTGGGCACTACGATGCAAGCTTTGATGGAATAATTTCCAATAGCCTCCTCCAGGCAATCCAGTTCTATTCCATTGATCGAGCACGACGTTATCTCTACTACTTTTAACCCGAGGCTTTCAGCAGCCTGGTAGATACCAAAATATACCGGGCATTCAACTGCCACCGTATCACCCGGACGCGTTACAGCCCTCAAGCAAATGGTTATCGCTTCAAGACAACCCGTAGTAACGATCACTTCTTCCGGTTGGACCTTTCCACCCCAATTGAAAGCAAGCCTCGCAATTTGTTTTCGAAGCTCAAGATTCCCTTGTGTATGTTCGTAATTAATACAGTGATCTTTGGTGTTTCGCAATGCGTGCACTACTGACTTGTTCAATTTTGCAGCAGGCAACAAAGAAATATCGGGAACAGCTAACGCAAAATTGATCACGTCGGGAGCGGCAATATCCATGTAAATGGAGGAGATCATTTCTTTCACACTTACATCATGTGAAATAGGTTCCGGTCGTATTTGCTTCGGCATTTCCGGAAAGCGCCGGTGATTGAAACGAACATAGTAACCGGATTTTGGTCTCGATTCGATCAATCCTTTCCCTTCCAGGTGATAATAGGCCTGGAAGGCCGTACCCATACTGATGCCATACTCTTCACTCAACATTCTTACCGATGGAAGTTTATCACCGATCTTCAGTATATCATCTGCTATCATTTTTTCAATACCAGTCGCCACTTGCAGGTAAAGATGATCATCAGTGACCGTAGCCGATTTCATAATTTATTTTTTTTTGAACTGGGAAATAAAAAGTTCGACTTTAAAATTTTGTCATCTCTCCATTACCCAATTGTTAAAAAATCTGATACAGTCAAAAATACAAAAACTGAATCTGTTTTTTATTAAAATATTGAAAGATTTTTGTGTAACGTAGTCAAACAAGACCAACAAAATGAAAAAAGAGTTAAGCCGGGCATATATAGCATTAGCCATCGTCAGTTTTTTTTGGGGCACAACGTATATCGCTTCACGAATAGGGGCTCAGCATATGCCAGGTCTTTTTATGGCGGGTATCCGGCAATTTTTATCGGGATTAATACTGGTCAGCTTCTTCCTTTTAAAAGGGTATTCATTGCCGAACAAGGAAGTATTGAAGAAGATCTCTATCCAGGGAATATTTCTGCTGTGTTTTGCCAATGGATTTCTGACGTGGTCGCTCGAATATATCAGTAGCGGCCTGGCGGCTATCATTGCGGCCCTGGTCCCGCTATTTGTTACCATTTTTTCAATATGGCTCTCAAAACGCACGAGAGTTTCAAGATTGATGATAGTGGGGATGATCATTGGGCTTGGAGGCATTGTCACTATTTTTTATGACTATCTCGGGCAAATACATAATAGATCCTTTGTTTTTGGAGTTGTGCTTGCGCTACTGTCAACCTTGAGCTGGTCATTTGGTACGGTGTATTCGTCAACACAGAAACTATCGGTTACTATTTTATTTGCCGTAGGGCTACAAATGCTCTTTGCTGGAGTTGTCATTCTGGTCGTCTGCGGGTTGACGGGGAAATACGTCAATCTTGCTGACACAGGGCAGGCTTCATGGTATGCTTTGCTTTATCTTATTTTCTTTGGTTCGCTTCTCACATATTCAGCTTATGCGTTTGCCATCACCAAACTGCCACCAGCGCAGGTTTCGATCTATGCCTATATCAACCCGATCGTTGCCGTTGGACTGGGCTGGTTGTTGCTGCAGGAACAAATGAATGCAAATATGTTGCTGGGAACAGTGATCACCCTTGGTGGAGTATGGCTGGTGAATCGTGAATCAAAAAAATTGAAAACTCACCGACCTAAACCTTAAACCTTGTGTTATGAATATAAAAGTCATTCGAGCCAATCCTTCGCATGCTGAGACAATCTCATCGATCGGTAAACTTTCATTTCGCGACGCATTCGGAAGTCTTTTCAAAGATAAGACAGCGTTATTCGAATACCTTGAATACACTTACAGTGTTGACAAGATCATAAAAAGTATCAATAAGGAAAACAATGTTTTCTTTATAGCCTATGTTGAAAATGTGCCCGTCGGTTTTGCCAAAGTGAAAAAATCTTCATTAAATGAACAGATCGAATCGATAGCACAAATGGAGCTTCAGAAGATTTATGTTCTTTCCTACTATCATGGAAGTGGAGCTGGCGCTGCGCTTATGCAGACAGTTCTTGAACTTGCCCACCAGGTTCAGCCTGATTATGTATGGCTGGATACACATACCAGTAACACAAAGGCCATCCGGTTCTATGAGAAAAATGGATTCGTGAGAGCAGGCAAAAACTATTTTACAATTGGTACTCAAACCTTCGAGTACTATGTGATGTGTTTGCCCGTCGCCGTTGAAGAAGAAGCATGTTGCAATTAAAATGGTTTTGAAATGGGACTTGTAATAGATGTAAATAGAAAACTGGCCATAAAGAACTGCTCGCTGGACGACCTGGATACTATCTTGAGATTTTATGAGGCAGCTATCGAACTGCAAACACAAAAAAATACCGTGGTATGGCCGAAGTTTGAGAGATCCTTTGTTGAAAAAGAAATACGGGAGCAGAGACAATGGAAGATAATGATCGATAATGAAATTGCCTGCAACTGGGCCATTACATTTGATGACAAAGAAATTTGGGGCGAAAAGGATGATAACAATTCGATTTACATCCATCGGTATGCGGCCAATCCCGCCTTCAGGGGGAACAGGTTTATCGACGTGATCGTCCCGTGGGCAAAAGCGTATGCGCTGTCAAAGGGAAGAAGATACGTGAGGCTTGATACGCTGGGCAACAATGTCAAGTTGATAGAACATTATAAATCGGCGGGTTTTAATTTCCTCGGGATTTGGAAATTAACGAACACTCAAAATTTGGCAGCACATTATAAAAGAGAACCCAATTGTTGTTTTTTTGAGATAGACGTCAACAACTAAAATAATAGTCATATGGAATTAGCAACAGAGATCAGGATCAGGAAAGTTTCTCACTCGAGGATCCATGAAGTAGATTTTGAACATCTTGAATTCGGTAAGCAGATTTCAGATCATATGCTCGTCTGCGATTACTTTAATGAAGAGTGGCACGAGGCGCAGATCGTTCCTTTTGCCAATCTATCGCTTAGTCCCGCTACTTTAGCCTTCCACTATGGGCAAACAGTGTTTGAAGGCATGAAAGCCTTTTGTACGCAGGACGGGGGGGCCAATATTTTCAGAATTGATAAGCATTATGATCGTTTCGTGAGATCATTGGAAAGAATGTGCATGGCGGTTCCACCGAGGGAACTTTTTGTAGAAGGGTTGAAGCAATTGATCAATCTCGATAAAAACTGGATACCGACGCAGGAAAACTGCGCCTTATATATTCGTCCGTTTGTGATTGCAACGGAGAAATTTCTCGGTGTACGCGTTTCCACAGACTACAGGTTTATCGTTATCACTTCCCCCGTGCCTTCCACCTTTGCAAAACCAATCAAATTGAAAGTAGAAACAGATTATATCCGTGCTGCTCCCGGGGGTACCGGTTTCGCTAAATGCGGCGGAAACTATGGCGGTGCATTTTATCCAACCCAGTTAGCAAGGCAACAAGGATATGACCAGGTGTTGTGGACCGATGCAAGAGAAAATAAGTTTATCGAAGAGTCAGGGATGATGAACATCATGTTCGTGATAGGAAATAAATTGGTCACACCTTCACTATCAGACACGATTCTGGATGGAGTAACCAGGGATAGTCTGTTAGCTCTTGCAA
>DASYSW010000243.1:0-12883 GCA_036002905.1 Chitinophagaceae bacterium | reverse complement strand
TTTCATTAAATTCTCCAATGCCTCCTGCACCAGTTGTTCACTCTCGCTGTCCAGCGAAGAAGTAGCTTCATCCAAAATCAAAATAGCAGGATCTTTTAATATCGCACGTGCAATCGCAATACGTTGCCGCTGACCTCCACTCAATTTAATTCCTCGTTCACCAACAATCGTATCATACTGCTCCGGGAAATTTTTTACAAACTCATGTGCATTCGCATTTTTTGAAGCAGCAATGATCTCTTCATCTGTCGCACCGGGTTTTCCGTATGCAATATTCTCCTTGATACTGCCACCAAATAACATGACATCCTGTGGCACAAAAGCCATTTGCCGTCGCAATTGTGAAATGGGAAATTCACGGGCTGGTCGTTCGTCAAAATAAATTGTGCCGCTATCAGGTTCATAAAAATGCAATAACAAAGACGCGATCGTTGATTTGCCAGCGCCACTTGGTCCGACAATCGCCACCTGTTCACCGTTGTCGGCAGACAGTGAAAGGTCCTTTAGTACCACAATGTCTTTTCGGCTTGGATAACTGAAGGCAACGTGATCAAATCTCACATTACCTTTTAGTGCATACGCCGGTTCGACCTTAATTGCCTTCAGTTCTACATCCTCACCATCACTACGCAATATTTCTCTTACACTTTGGGTGGCGCCCAGCGTTTTTTGTAATTGAGAAAACATATCCGCAAAACCGGCAAACGTTCCACCCACAAACATGGAAAAGATCACGAACATGACGAGCACCCCGATGGTCAACTCTCCATGTTGGATCATGCGGCCACCATACCAGATCACAAAGGCGAGTGTGCCAAACAAACTAAAGATCATAAACGCAACAAATGCACCACGATATCTTGCATTGCTGATAGCGGTGGATACAACTGCTTTCAAACTTCTTACATAGCGGCTGATCTCATAGAATTCACTCGTAAACGCTTTTACTATTGATATGCCATGAAACGTTTCCTGCACAATTGTCCCGCTGTCCGCTAACTGGTCCTGTGCCCTGCGAGCCATCTTGCGAATGCGTTTTCCGAATACAACCGCAACAATAGCCAGCAAGGGAACAACAGACAGCATTACCAGGGCGAGTTTAGGACTGATCCAGAAAATAAAACCCAGTCCAATGATCAACATAAAGACGCCACGCAAAAATTCTGCGAGTGTAAATGAAATGGCGTCCTGTATTTGAGAAAGATCCGAAGAGATCCTGTTACTCAATTCACCAACTCTTTTTTCCGTAAAAAAACTCATTGGCATGGTCAGTAGTTTACTGTAAACATCTTTGCGCATATCAGCCAGTGATCTTTCGCCCACTGCTGTAAGCAGGTACACTCTCATGAATGAAAAAAACGTCTGTACTGTAAGCTGGCAAAAAATAAGAAGTAATGCAGTGTTCAGACTCCAATGAATATTTTTTACGTTAAACCCAAAATTTGAACCCGTTCCAATGCCAGGAAGTGCAGCGCCGGGCGAAGCAGCATCGATCATTTTCCCAAGGAACAATGGAAACAAACTCGTGGAAAATGCCGTGAGGGCAATAAATACCATCCCCAATATAAACTTGCCGCGATAAGGTTTCAGGTATTTAAAAAGGATGAGTGCCTGGCGCAAGTTTTCCTTGTTGATCTTTGCTTTCGGTGATTTGCCTTCTTTTAAATCGAGTGGGTGATGTTTTGCCACAGGTAAAAGATAATAGTGAACAGATAAAAGTGGTCTGCAAGTTAATTATAATGTCCTGCAGGTTTAAATGACTGATCGGTGAAATGCGGATAAATGGGCGTAAACGTTCAGACTCACCCCTTCATTCTCCATTTCTCAATTCCGCCAAGGCAGCAGATGTTTGCTGCCATTGTTCATCACCGCCGCTGGCTCCATGAGAATTTTTATAAAAACCAAGGATGTTTTTTTTCATTGAAGGATCAATCGTTGCAAAATTTTTTTCCTTCAGTTTGATCACCCATTCTGAATAGGTTTTATCTGCCAGGATATATTCCCCTTCCGTAGTTTTTTTACCGGTATCCCAGTCAATATTGGAAAGCTCGATATCACGGTTGGCCGAGCCGGTTACCTTCTCGCGATAATTAACAACCGTTTCATCAAAACTTTCATGAAACATTTTCTCAGATTCTTCGTTCGGTATCCTGAACTTTAAAATTTTCAATGGCCCGCATTTTGGAGCAATGCGAATCAGGAACGCAAGAAGAGATTCACCGAGCGTTGGTTTGTCCCTTTCCCGCCCGAATTCTTTAAAATATTTCTGCCTTCGGATGCTGTAAACGTAGCTATGCCTGGCGATCGAAGGATTTAATTGGGCTATCTCTTTTCTTTTTGATTTCCATGCCGCTCTTGTTGCAGAAGGAATCAATTCTTTTACCGACCAACGAAAACTACCAACAGCGCGGTCAAAATTTCCAAACAGGTCGTTCACGTCAAGTCCATAGGTTCTTGAAAATGCTTTTTCAATGAGTTCTTTTGAAACCTGGAAACCTATAAAATCATGGTAAGCTTGCGGACCATAGTTGCCTCTTGCCGTTTGTAGCACGTCAAATGAAAACTCAGTGCGTAGATGTGAGATCTTATCGTCTGCATAGGTAACTGTATCACCAAATTCTGTTTTCATGTCGGGGTATATCAACGGGACAGCTCTGTTTACGGCAATCGAGTGCCCATATTTATCAGCATAATAATGGCAAAGGGCGCCTAACGCGAATGCGTATTCATTTATATTGCTTGCTTCTTTAAAAAGATTTTCAATGAAGTCCCCGCTGCGCACATAGTGAACCAGGTTAGTAAAGAGTTTGCTGCCAAATGGATAATACCCAAGATCCGGCATCACGCAACCACCATAAGCAAAGGCATGTGCATTTTTCAATTCTTCAACCGTAGCAGCCGGAAATTTTTCTTTAAGAAGCGGAACAAGTACTGCGTTCCAGTTTGCATCGATGATTGCTTCATGAGTAAGTACCGAATAACCAAAACAGCGGGTGGTACCCAGGACCAGGAGAAGCAGGATAATGAGTTTTACACAGTACCGTTTCATAACACCATTTACTCAATTCTTGCAATAACTGTTCCGGCAATACCGGATCATAACGATATGATTTTGCCTACCTTGCCGCAAACCCACCCATAATTGGCGTGTCAAACCCCGTTTCGAAAATCAACACGCACATAAATTTGAAGTGCTGGAATTATCAAATCATTAAACAACCTTTATGTTACTTCAAAACAAAAATGCAGTTCTTTTTGCTGCAGGCGGTTCTGTTGGTGGCGCCATTGCACGAGCCCTCGCTAAAGCAGGTGCCAAAGTTTTTTTGAGTAATCATCATATTGAATCAGTGAAGAAACTTGCTGAAGAGATCATTGCTGACGGAGGCCAGGCAGAGGCGTACCCGGTAGATGCGTTGAATGAGAAAGAAGTGAATGATTATGTTCATAAAATTAAAAAGAAAGCAGGTAGTATTGATGTGTCTATGAACCTGATCAAAACGGAGGATATTCAAGGCATTCCTCTTGTGGATCTTCCGTTTGAGGATTTCATGCGGCCAATACGAAGAGTCAGTGAAAGTCATTTTATAACCGGAGCCGCCGCCGGAAGAATAATGATGAAGCAAGGCAATGGAGTTATTCTTTCATTGACAGCTACTCCCGGAGGAATTGGATATCCTACTGCGGGAGGCTTTGGACCCGCCTGCTCTGTTATCGAAAAAATATCACTTGGGTTTGCGTCAGAACTGGGAGCATATGGGATCAGGGTGGTGAATATTCGCTCAGGCGGTTCACCTGATTCACGCCCGTTTGTGGATGCTCTCGCACATGGCGGACAAAAAGCGGTTGATTTCATCAAAAAAATTGAAGACGATACGATGCTGAAAAAAATGCCGGTGATGAATGACATTGCAAACGTGGCCGTTTTTCTTGCGAGCGAAATGGCCTCAGGCATAACAGGAGTGACAATAGATGTCACATGCGGCACAACTACCGCATTAAATTATAAAGCTCCCGGAATTGCCTTTGTGCAAAACTAGGGCGCTATTATGCAAATAAAAAAAGATGAAGGAGCACTTCATCTTTAATTCGGTTACAGAACTGAGATTAATATCTCTTTACAAGAGTATAGACGATTCTTTCCGGTGTACCTAAAACGCCCCCCGCTGCTCTTCTTTGTTTCAGCAGATCTGAGCTCCAGAATGCACGTGCTTTTGCGGTATCCAACACCGCAGCAACTATGACCACATTGTGGTTATCATCGGGATCATACCCATAAGCTCTTGGAGTTAAACCGTTGTCAGTCTTTAATGCCCTGGTGCTGTCGAAAGATTTTTGCCATGCAGCCCAATCCTTTACTTTAAACATCGTTGCCGTGCGCAATTTTGAATCAATAGCGGCGGTATCCTGGAACACCATTGTGTAATACTTGATTGACGGGGCACCTTTAACACCGCCTTGTTGCATCGCCTTTTTCAGCATGGGATTCTTTGCGAATGCTTTTGCCTTAGCCAGGTCGTCCACTTTCATGGCTACCATCACCATATTTGTATCTTTTTCGTCGCGGCCAATAACATAACTATGCAAGCCATTCGCGAGGCGGTTTGAATCATCCGCGTTATACGCTGCTTCCCATTTTGCAAAATCGGCTACTTTATGTCTTACGATTACCATATTTGTTGGTGTGGTGCTGATCGTATTAACAGGCGCGGGTTCAGTAGTGGTCGAAGTGGCTGTTGTAGTGTCGGTGCTTGTAGAGTCAGAGCTTTTTTTCTCTTCACTTCCGCCGCAGGAGATCAAAAAGAATGTGATGGATGCTCCCAACAGCATTAGAAGAAATTTGGATTGTTTCATTTGACTTTTGATTTTAATAATTAACAATGACAGGGAAGGACGGAGTATTACATGGGACAGAGAGGGACATAAATGTAGCGTTTAATTTAATTGCCCCGGAAAATTTTATTGAAGCAGGCATGCATTCAAGTCCTGATTCTTCCGATTTCAGAAGTGAAAAATGATTATTGACGCGTTAGTGAATAAGAACCGGCGCAGTGATTTATGGCAAGCTTAGGACTGCGCCAGTTAAACAATCTGCATCAGTTAGAAATGGCAGCGGGTTTTGCATTGGCCAGTTCTTCAAGTTTTTTCCTCCCGACAGCTCTTGCTTCCTCGTCGTCTAACACCATGGTTGTCTGAACGTCGAGAACATTGTTCCAGTTCAATGCCCAGCTGGCCAGTGCCTGGGGATCGTCGGATTCACAAACGGCAATTCCGGTGAATTGAGACAGGTCGTGCCAGCGACCGATCAACCTGATTTTTTCTCCCATGTCCTTTTTGTCGTCTTCAGCCGTCATTTGAGAAAATGCAGTAAATGCTGCTTGCCTCTTGTCTGGGTGAATACGCCAGGAGAGCAGGAATTTCATGATTACCTCCTTGTTATTATTGTGGTGAATAAGTGTGGGAAACCAAATCTAGGGTTATTTTAAACGGTAAATCAAAAGCGCGAAAGAAATAATCTCCCTGTGGAAAACTTGTCTTGCTGTTAATTTCCTTTTGCAGACACTGATCTTCCCACTCAACGCATTCCTCATTTTAGACAGTTCAATCTTCCTTTACTTCACTCCTTCTTCATTGCCTTTCTTTCTGTTTTTAGTGATCCTAACTTTCAGTAAACCAAAAACCGCTTTTATGAAAATTTCTTTTAAAAAATCACTGGTGCCTTTTTAGTGCCAGGTCTTCTGCTGGCCTGTAAAAAAACAACGGGTGATACGATCAACAGCGGCGGACCCCGACCTGCGACTGGTGCGGCCAAACCTCCTTTATACAAGGTGATATTTTTGATGCGAACGGTCACACATTCAATATTAGTAACTCGAATGTGATCGTACACGCACGGGGTCCGGGGCTGATTGGAGAAATTGTCAGGATGTATAATATCGCAATGAATACAAAAGGTCATTATGAAGAACAGGTGATCGATGGCCTATACGCATTCCATGCCTACGCAAAGATGTCCCTCAACGGCCAAATGGTTATGATCGATCTCGAATCGCTTGATAATGTATCATACAGCGTACAACAGGCATCCGCCCCTGGTATTGTAAAGAATTTCGGTCTCAAATTATTCGGCCTGAAAAAGGAAGGAGATCCTATTGGCGCAAATGTGTCGGTTGCTGACGGCGCCGCAAACTTTACTTCCGATGGGTATTGGACCAATCTTGCCGTGGATTATCCCGGCGTGACGATCAGTTTCATTTCGACCCCGGAAGGACCTTGTGTGGACGGAAGTCAAGCGCCAACTAAACAGATCGATTGCACGGTTGAAGATCTGCAGCAGGGAAGATACCTTGTAAACTTCCCTTATGCTTATTATCGGCGAACTGCAGTATTGAAAACCGCGCAGGGAACGCAGAAACAAATACGCCTGACCTTTATTCCCGGGGCAACAGGACCCCATTATGATGCTCTGGATTTGACTTTTCCACCTGATCCTTCGGATCCTGATGGTCATCCGCACAATCCTTACTTTGCTGTATGGGCGGATTAATCAATAACAAAGTCTTCATTTTTACTCCATTTATATATTGTCTCCCGGATTTTTATCCGGGGTTTTCTGTTCTCCAATTGAAAAAATCCCCAAGAAAAATTTTGATAAAAATCGAGTACAAAGAGCCGACAATCCGGCAACATATTTGAGTGCATAAATAAAATCCCTAGAAATGTTCGGTCGTCAACCTTCCCTGTTGTTCTGCATCGTTATGGATCTGATCGGTTATGCCAGCTATGCGATTCCTGCACTGGGTGAGATCTCCGATATTTTCTGGGCTCCTCTTTCGGCTATTATCTTCTTTTTAAGTTTTGGAGGGAAAAGGGGTGCATTGGGGGCTATCGGTAATTTTGTTGAAGAAATATTACCGGGTACCGATTTTATTCCCAGCTTTACAATAATGTGGTTGTTTCAACGCTACAGAAAAAATATTCATTCTTCTCAGAGTTTGTATAATTAATAAGACTACTTCCCAACTTTCTCAAATTCATATCTGCCCTTAATATATTTATTGAGAAAGGTTCCTTTAGAAAAGGCTGCGTTCATTGCAGCATAAATTTCTTCCGGTACATCTTTATAATCGTATATCATGCCCGACACATAAACGACACGCAACGTATGCGAGAGTTTATCATACCTAATTTCGGCAACTACTGACGAAGGCATACTAAATAAACAATCATCCAAGCCCTTTTAACCATCTTACGAGCTCATCCTTTGCTTTCCCGGTTTTTTTCTGGATCCGGCCCCACCACTCATCGTCCTTACCTTCTTCGTACTTGAGATCATCATCCGTTAAGTTTGCATACTGCTGTTTTAATTTTCCTTTCCATTCATTCCAGTTACCTTTTAATTCCATCTTATCCATAATATTGATTTTAACTAGATCATTTAAAAACTGTGCCAGTCATGACAGGACTACCAGTACGAAAGGCTCAACCTGAACCTGGCAGAGGCGTGAAGAAAAAAAAATCACTCATTCTTTGTTTTCAAATCTTCTGTCAGGAATAAACCAAATGATGGCTACAAGGACATAAAGTGAGAAGCCAATAAGAGGATGCAAAAAACAGAGTGCTATACCGATTGTATAAATAATAACAGAAACTTTTCCTTTTCGGTCGGAACCGATTGCATTCGTAAATTCAGAGTCTTTTCCATGAAGATTGGTAAGGCAATGGGCCAGCAAATAATAAGCGACGCCAGCCATGAGTAAAACAATCCCATACA
Organism: Chitinophagaceae bacterium; assembly: GCA_036002905.1. Taxonomy (GTDB): domain Bacteria; phylum Bacteroidota; class Bacteroidia; order Chitinophagales; family Chitinophagaceae; genus VBAU01. The sequence goes on along the minus strand of DASYSW010000243.1, from coordinate 5,112 downwards.
GCGCTACAGGTACCGTTGTGAAATTATTTTCACCCATCCAGCCGGTCACAAAAGGAATAAGTGAAAGCCAGAATAATAAATGCGTATTAGCCCATAAAACAGTTCCACTTATTTTGTGGGCCGCGTGGAGCATGTGATGATGATTATTCCAGTATATTCCGATATAAACAAAACTCAAAATGTAGCTGATGAATACTGGTAACACCGGTTTTAATGTTTCCAGCGTATCGCCGTGGGGTGGTTTCATTTCCAGTACCATTATGGTGATGATAATAGCCAACACACCATCACTAAACGCTTCCATTCTTCCTTTCGTCATAAGCAGCAGGGTTAATTGCAAAACAAATTTGCCGGTAACTTATTAGCTTCTTTTGGTTGCCTCAAATGTTTCTGTTGTATATTTTTCTACAGCAGGCACTACTTTGGTCGCGAGCAACTCCATTGAATATAAAATTTTATCATGAGGCATTGCTCCCAAACTCATTTGCGCGAGAAAACGGGTATGGCCAAACAATTCGTGCTGATAAAGTATCTTATCAATCACTTCCTGTGGACTGCCTACCAACAATGCTCCCTGCAATTCTGTTGAGGCTTCAAACTGTTCTCTTGTGCCGGGAGGCCATCCACGTTCTGCTCCAATTCTGTTCATGACTTCAGAATAAGGAGGATAAAATTCGTCTCTTGCCTTTTGTGAGTCATCAGCAATATAAGTATGCGAGTTAATGCCAAGTTGCATTTCTTTCGGATCATGCCCTGCCTTTGCATAAACACTTTGATATAACTGAGCATAAGGCTTAAATCGTGCAGGCAATCCACCAATGATTGCAAGCGCCATCGGCAATCCATACTCTGCCGCTCGTATCACCGATTCGGGTGTGCCTCCAACGCCGATCCATATTGGCAATTTATTTTGATAAGGTCGCGGATACACACCACGTGATGTAATAGTTTGTGTATGCTTGCCTTTCCATGAAAAAATTTCGCTTTCGTTTAATTGCAAAAGCATTTCCAGTTTCTCAGAAAATAATTGATCATAGTCTTGCAAATTGTAACCAAACAAAGGAAAAGATTCAATAAATGAACCCCGCCCCGCCATGATCTCAGCACGTCCACCTGATAAAAGATCAACTTCAGCAAATTGTTGAAATACGCGAACAGGATCGTCCGAGCTTAATACAGTAACTGCGCTTGATAATTTTATGTTTTTTGTTCTCACAGCTGCCGCACCTAACACAACTGTCGGTGATGATATCAAATAATCCGGGCGATGATGCTCCCCGACAGCAAATACATCGAGACCCAACTGATCTGCGGTTTCAATTTCTTCGATCAAATTCAGCATTCGCTGACGTGGCGTGATTGCTGCTTTGGTGAGAGGATGAATTCCTAAGTCCGCGAAAGTATAAACGCCGATTTCCATAGCCTGCAAAGTTAGGGGGAGTCGACGGTCAATAAGGAATGGACACCTGGCTTAGCAGAATGATTCAGTCCGATCATGCATAGGTGACAATGAGCACAGAATAGCAACGGCCGCGTCGGTCAAGAAAAAACTCTCACTTGTCCTTTTGAGCCTGGATAGTTGGTGCTGGTTCGAAAACTAAAAAGTCAGGTGGCTGCGGTGACTGGCTGATCAGTTCATGGTATTTCGCCTTTAGATGACGTTTGAATTTTCCAAGATAACCTGGCTGGCGCAAGCCTTCTTTTTGGAGTGGTACGGCTTCGATAAGATCGTTACCGATATACATCATGAGTTGCATAGGCATTGGATATGTATACAAAACAAAAAAATAATTTATATCGCGGCAATATCAAAACTACTCTTTTTTCAAGGGTAAGTTTACGGACGGTCCTGTCATAACATGTTCATTCCTAATGAAAAATGCGGAGTCATCTCCGCACTTAAAAAGATCAAAACCCCTTTTCTTTATACGCATGCTATCTTTTCAACCCTCAGCTCATGACGACCGCCTTCGAATGCAGTATTCATAAATAATTGAACCATTTTCTCCGCGTCGCCCTCACGTACAAAACGTGCCGGGATACAAATAACGTTAGCATTGTTATGAAGCCTTGAAAGCTGGGCAAGTTCTTCACCCCAGCATACAGCGGCCCGAATGCCCTGGTGTTTATTGGCAGTAATAGCTACGCCGTTGGCGCTGCCACATATTAAGATGCCGAATGAAGCTTCTTCATTTTCAACTGCGCTCGCTACCGGGTGTGCAAAATCGGGATAATCAACTGACGCTTTTGAATGTGTTCCAAAATCCTGGTAAGGGATTTCTTTCGCTTCAAGAAAAGAGATCAGGTCTTCTTTATAATCGAACCCCGCGTGGTCACTTCCAATGGCGACCGGCTTATTTTTATCGAAATGAGAATTCATGATTCAATAAAAATTAATTATCAAACAATTAATAATCTTCACAAAGGTACAGAGACCATATATACAGCGGGATTCTTTTTTATTTATTATTTATCAGCTCCACTCATCCTGCTCTTGTGCCTTTGCTTTATTGATACGGCTCGCAATGATTATGCTTGCCTCGTAAAGAGCATATAGCGGAATAGTAACCAGGGTGAGACTAAATGGATCGGTAGAGGGTGTGATGATGGCGGCGGCAATAAGGATAATAACAAAAGCATGGCGACGGTACCTTTTTAAAAATCTCGCTGTAACAATCCCGATCCGCGTAAGCACTGCTACAAGCAAAGGCATTTGGAATAAAACGCCAATACCCACAGTTGTGTAAATAAGGTTTTCAATATAGTCAGAAAATGTAGGTTTAATTTCAATAAGGGGGCTCAATGAATATGAGAAATAAAAATTAACCATGAAAGGAGTGAGAACATAATATCCGAATGCAACTCCCATAAAAAATAAAAGCGAAACCCAAAAAATAACTCCCCTGGTTTTTTTCAGCTCTTTGGGATTAAGTGCAGGTCTTACAAACCGCCAAAATTCCCAAAAAACATAAGGAAAGGCGAGAATAAAGCCACCAACAAAGGCAACAGTGAAAGAGGAAATAAATTGCCCCGTCATTGCAGTGCTGATAAAGCTGACCTTTGTGCCGGCCATGCACAATGAGTTTCCAAGACGAAAAAAATGACCAGCATCACAAAGCCATTTGTACGTAATAAAATTATCATGAGCTGGCGCCAGTAATATTTTATCGACGATCTCCCGAACGTATATAAAAACAATGATCGCTCCAACGAGTACTGCAACCACAGCACGGATGATGTGCCAGCGCAACTCTTCAAGATGATCGATAAACGACATTTCTGCCGCTGTATTTCTATTTCTCTTATTTAAAAAATCAAGTAGGGCCATTTTATTTCTAAGAGGGGCAAAGATAAGAGTTACGGCTTATGAGCTACCGTTTATGATCTGCGGGATACAATTTTAGAGTTTCTTTTAAGAGAGGGATTTGCGTTCCCTACTTCAATTTTTTTAATTTAACCGTTTCGATGCGGGTCTCGCTTACATTGAGTATGTCAAACTCGTAGTCACCAATAATGATACGCTCCTTTTGTTGAGGAATCGTTTCGTGATAATTGATGATATACCCTGACAGGGTTTCCGATTCGGTGACTGGCAAGTCAAAATCATATTTTTTGTTGAGATTGTCAACCTCCAGCCGCCCTGAGAAAATGTATTCTTTTTCAGAGAGTCGTTTTTCGATAAACTCCTCGGCATCATATTCGTCTTCTATTTCTCCGAAAATTTCCTCCAATACATCTTCCATTGTGATAATTCCGGCCGTCCCTCCAAATTCATCAACCACCCACGCAATACTCTTTCTTTCTTTTGTGAACTTGCCGATGAGATCGGCTGCACTCATGCTTTCTGGAACAGCAGGAATCGGCAACAACACAGATTTAATGTCTGCAGGATTTTTGAAAAGATCTAACTGGTGAATATAGCCAACAATGTGATCGATGTTCTTTTCAAAAACTATCAGCTTACTCAGCTTTGTTTCAATAAATTGTTTTTTCACATCCTGCATAGAAGCATTAAGCTCGATACCCGTGATCTCCTTTCTTGGTACAAGGCACTGCCTGATCTTCACCTTGGGAAGCTCTAACGCATTTTCAAACAGCCTTGTGTTCAACTCCTCCCTGCTGTCACTCATATCATGACTTTGCTGGAAAAGCTGGTCAAGATCACGACGGGTTAATGCTGCTTTTTTCTCGTTATACCTGACATTGAACACGTATTTCAAAAGCCATTCGGATAATTTAATCAGACCCGAAGCCAGGGGATAAAACATCTGGTAAAAGAAATCAATCACCACTGCCATTTTGTTAAGCAGCGTATTACTTCTCGCCCGGAATATGGCCCTTGGGATGAATTCGGCAAAAATGATAACAATAAAAGTGGCAATCACTATCTCTACAATAATGTCAACGGTACCCGGAATTTGCTGATTAATTTTTTTTTCAAGATAAGCCCATGCAGGTCGCATGACCGTTGAAACCTGGAGGCTGAAAAAAATCAGGAATATATTAAATCCAATAAGTGTCGTACCCAAAAAACGAACCGGTGATTCGGTAAATTGACCGAGTAATCTACCCGCTGTGGTCCCCTGTTTCTTTTTTAATTCAATACCCAACCGGTTAGCACTGTAAAAAGCCATTTCAATCCCTGCGAAAAAACCCATTAGCAGCAAGGTGATCACAAACCATATAATCGTTTTGGCGTCAAACATGGGACTGTAAAGATAAACTACTGCTTACTTTAATGAATCTATGAATTCATTTACAATTTCTTCGGCTTCTTTGCACGCCCGTTCGAGCTGGTCATTTACGATAACTTTATCAAAGCTGTGTTTGAACGAGATCTCATAGCTGGCCTTGCTGACCCTTGCCCGAAGACTTTCCTCAGTTTCTGTTCCCCTTGATAATAATCTTTTTTTTAATTCATCAACAGATGGGGGTTCGACAAAAATGGTGAGGCAGCCCTTTGGATGCTGTTGTTGGACGTGAATTGCTCCTTTTATATCAATATCTAAAAGCGGGATCTTTTTCATCTTCCATATCCGTTGTAGTTCAGATTTAAGTGTGCCATAATATTTTCCTTCATATACCATTTCCCATTCAACAAATTCATTGTGC
>DASYSW010000242.1:0-2317 GCA_036002905.1 Chitinophagaceae bacterium | reverse complement strand
CTCAAAGCAGCTGAACTCATCCATACCCTGAAAGCAATTGTAATATTCTTTTCTTTTTTTGCATTTTCCGGCAACAGAAACATGCGGGGTCGAATACTGTAAACAATTGGAACAGTACCGGAGAAATCACCTGCACTGCCTGAGAGTGACCCGTTAATAAATAGCTGATAAGCCTCATCAACAGCAGGTGGCGCTGCTAAAGCCAAATTGTTTACCGTTAAACTATCCAATGGAATTTTCAAGCGGTACCAGGCGTAACCTGAATAGTTTGGATGTCCTGTGGCGGTCCAACCCGGTATAAAGCCTGAAAGTCCCACATCGTCATCGTGTACTCCCGGCGGTGCAGTAAGGTCGATGGTTTCCCATCCCGAATCATCATAGTTGGACCGGGCATATTGCCTATTATCCCCGGTTATAAATTTCCACGGACCGTTAAGAGGTATGAGATTTTTATCGGCGTTTAATTTTTCCTCAGTAATTGAAAAATGGGAAAGGTACATAATGGTACCTGCTACCAAAAGCAAATTGATAACCAGCATCACATATAGAGTAAAGGATGTTTTTGCGTTTTGTTGAATACTCACGTGAATGCAAAGTTTGATCTGATAACATTTCCGCCGTCCTGAGACCCGATAGCACAAATGCTATGTCATGGGCCGCCCTTCTCAGCGACATTTTCAATAAAATCTATCTTATTTAATGGTAAAATCACCGTTTGTACCGATATCTAAATGTGTTTTCCCCGTAACAATATCCGGAATCATGCAACTTAAATAATAATCTCCTTTCTTAAGTTTTATTGGCAACCAAACCTGGCCACCTGGTAAAAAATCCAATGTCCCGCCAACAGGAGCACCGGAAGGATCTTTGCTTCGATCATGAAACCAATTTATGTAATCAACTTTTGTTTTCCCTGGATTTAATTTAATAAAGTCCACCTCGTGATATTGGTGACCCCGGTTAATAATTTTAATTAAATGTTCTCCCGCGGTTAGAGGTTTTGAAAATGTATATGCTGTATCAGTCAGGGTTAAAACATCGTCTTCTTTTGGTGGCTCAGTGTAGGTCAGGCTCTTATTAACCACGTAAAACTCTTTTCTCATCCCTGCCATTAAGTGGTTGTCGATGGTACATATAATACCATATTTGCCAGGCTCCAAATTCAAGAGTACTTCGTTTGAATCATTTGCCACTGTCATACCCGGGCCACCAACATCAATAGCAAAAGGCGGAAAATCTATTCCCCTTTTTACGCTGTCAATATATTGTCGAATTGAGAAAGTATCGTTAATAAATCTAAATAAAACAGCTTCATGCCAAACTTTACCAGAGTTGATTAATCGTATAAGATTATAGCCAGCGGGAATGGTATCCGGCATCTCGTAACTAAATTCAGTTCCTATCAATCTTACTAAATTATAAGCAGATGTTTTTTTCTCATCATGCCCGCATGACACAGCGAAAAATAAAATAATTAGTAGTAAGGTAAATGTCTGTCGCATGCTTTAAGTGTGTACTAACTATTGTATGACTTAATTTTTCCGATACGAATTTCAAAGTTGTTCAAATAGGGTGGCATTTAACGTCCGTTCATTGGGGATGTGTCGGATAGTTGTTTTTAGAGCCTTCAGATTAAATGCTTTTTGAAATCACTGGTTTCGGACTTGTAAAAACTACCAGGCCAAATAATATTGCGAACGCAGAATATGTAATAGTTGCAGCCCAAATATACATTGAACCATAATTGTTAATCGCAAATTTAAGTAGTGCTAAAGCAGCTACAGTAAAATGCAGGAAATTGCCCATACCAAGTGGTCTGGCATATATTCCTCCAATTAAGACAGTCTTAGCCATCCAATTCATTATTGCAAATCCCAGATACAATGCACCTGTTATTTGTACAAATAAAGTCGGCAGTTCACCAGCTGCTATGCCAATGGCTTTTAAAATTTCGGTTGGCAAAAAAGATGCGGTTAGTCCAAGTAGCCCGGTTACGATTGCACTTGAAATCATTAAGTTTTTTGAATTCATTCGAATTGGTTTTTTTGGAATGCTAAATTAATGATATTGCTTTACAGTTATATTTTCAGCCTGCATGGGAGAAAATCAGTGCAGCCACTTTCTAAAATCAGATTGCTTTGCAAAAAAGGTTGGTATTGTCCGCTTGTCCTTCAAAATATGCAGAATGTCGTTTTACAATAACCGTTATCGGTCAGGGCTTCAGGCAGGTTTGGAATTAGTATTCCATTTGCCCATAACCGCTGCTTTGCCTGGAGTAAACAACTTCCACTGTCCCTCAGAAACGACTTCGACAGAA
>DASYSW010000241.1:0-4711 GCA_036002905.1 Chitinophagaceae bacterium | reverse complement strand
TATTGACGTTATAGTTAATGAACACGACGGATCTTAATTGATCATTACCTGATCAACGTAATGGTTCCTTTCTTCGTTACTTTTCTGTTTGATGCAGGTACTATTTCTAAATAGTACACATATACATCCGATGCTAGTTGTACATCCCTGAATTTTCCGTCCCATCCTTTGTTTATATCTGATGTTTCAAAGATCGCTTGTCCCCAACGATTGTAAACGACTAGCTTGAACCGTTTGTAATTGTCGGCCGCTGTCACTCTGAACAAATCATTCCTGCCATCATTGTTCGGTGTAAAAGCAGTTGGGACGTAGACGTCTTTATAGACTTTAACTATAGCTGAGGACGAACTTGAACCGCATCCAACCTCTGAATTGACTGTCAACGTATATTCAGCATCCTCGGGTGGATAAACAGTTGGAGTTTTTGAATGGATGTCATCAATGAATGAAGCGGGCGACCAGGAGAAATTTACGGAGGTTCCACTGACTGATCCATTCAGAACAACAGAATCTCCCGCATTAATTTTTCTATCGGGCCCTGCATCAGCCACTGGTTTATCGTTCACAAATATTGTCATATATGCAGAATCCTGGCAACCATATTTGTTTGTGATCAGCACTTTGTATTCTGTGGTCTTGGATGGTGAAGCAATGGGATTCGGAACAACGTCACTTGATAAACCTAATGCGGGGGTCCATTTCCAGGTCACGGTATCAGATGCTGACGTAACCAATTGCTCGGTGGCTCCCTCACAAAGAGGCGAAACAGGTTGAGTAGTGAGAATAGCGCCAGGAAAAACTTTTAAATAGATAGTATCAAGCAATACGCATCCGTATGTAAGAGTATTTTTTAGTTTGTAGAGACCCGAGTCACTGTATTGGACATTTGGAATGATAGCATGCATCGAGGTTGAGCTATAACCATTGGGTCCTGTGTACAAGACTTGCAGATCGTAAGGATCAGGATCGGGAAAATGAAAATCTTTACCAATGCAACCGATAAGCGTCAGTGTGGGATGTGGTGGAGGAACGGGGAAAACACCAGTATGAAGCACATTAGATGTAAGCCGGCAACTAAGATTGCTAATATTGCCGTTTTCAGCGACACACATCCGGTAAAGAACCACTCCCGAATCTCTGTGGGGTACATTATAATTAACGGTAGTTGCACCAGGAATGTCAACCCATGATTTTCCGCTGTCAACACTGTTTTGCCATTGAAATTCCGGGCTTGTAAATCCCGGGGTGTAGGTTGCATTCAAGACCCAGTTATCAGTGTAGTTGGCGCACACATCAACATCATCCGGACTGCCATTTATTGTGGCGGATATCACCGAAGGGCTGCAGGGCCTTATTGTAATATCGTCAATAGCAAATGCGCCTCCGCATCCAAATTTTGGATCAACTGTAATGGAAAAAATCACATCCGTCACAGTGCTGGGTGTTTGAAAAGAAAGACGATAAAACTTCCATTCCCTGTCTTCTACAAGGGGCAAAAACCCAGAGTTGCCCTCGACAAGAATAGTACCCGTTAGCGTTTTTATTTCGAAGTGTAGATTGGGCAAAATGGCTTGTCCATCGCAGGCATATTTTGTCATTACACTCGTGAACCAAACCCCGAATTGGTACTGAGTATTACCACATAAATTTTTAGCAGTATCCATGTAAATCGTTCCGGGTGTGCTTGCTGAATTGACAAGCATATAATTACCGTCCATATCGCGTGTATGATCGCCGATCATCTGAACCCATGAATTAGGTCCGCAACCAAAAAGAAAGCTCGCGAGCGTATACGTGCCGCCGGTATTATCGGGACAACCGCCGACCGCCTTGTAGGAAGTTTTGTATGAAGGGATCTGGTAGCCTCCTCCTGCACCAAAGGTCTCGTTTACGATGGGATCACCCAAACTTCCATTACATACCTGCGCAGTCGATGAATAGGAAAAGCAAAGAAAAAAGTATGTCAACAGGGCCGAAAATCTCATTAAGGGATGTTCTTTAACAAACTTTAAATATAGGCATTTTACTTAATTATAAGCTTAGGGGAGTTTTACTAAGCAGCGTTTAAAGTAACCACGGAGACATAGAGATCATGGAGGGATCACGGAGATTTTCTCAGTGATCCTTTGCATTTCTTTGTGCCTCCGTGGTAATTACTTGACTCATAGCCTTTGTATTTATTTCATAATTTCATTTCTGTCATCCATCGAAAAGGAGCGGGTATGAGTTTTATTTCCTGTAATGGTCACGTTATTCACTATAACTATATCAACAATAACAGTGATCAGACTTTTTTATTTATTAATTCGCTGGGAACAGATTTTCGTATTTGGGAAGAAGTGGCATCCAGTCTTAAAGAGTTCGGAAACATTCTCCTTTATGATAAACGAGGTCATGGCTTATCAGATGTTTCAAAGCCAGGGGGTGGATTGAAAGACTATGCCGGGGACGCTTGTGGCTTGCTTGAAGAGCTATCCATCCAAAATTGTATTGTAATTGGCATTTCAGTGGGTGGTATGATCGCACCGATATTAGCACATACTTGTCCCGGTCTAATAAAAAAAATAATTGTTTGTGGGGCAGCAAACAAAATTGGAAATACGCAAACGTGGAATGATCGGATAGGCCAGGTACGAACAAATGGTTTAAAAGCCATCACCGAAACATTGATGAAGCGATGGTTCTCATCTTCTTTTCATGAAAAATACCCGGAAAGAGTTGCAGGGTATAAAAATATGGTTGAGCGATGCGATGTGGAGGGATATGTACAAGCATGTGAAGCGATCCGTGATGAGGATATTACCGGCATTTCGACTAGTTTAAGAATCCCAACACTTTGTATTGTTGGTTCGGAGGACCAATCTGTTTCGCCTGCGGATGTAAGAGCTCTTTCACAATCCATCAACGATGCAAGATTTGAGATCATCAATGGCTCATGCCATATGACCTGTATTGACAATAAAGAGATATTTACAAAACTGATCGTTGATTTTTTAAAATGGTGAGTGGCGAGTAACCAGAGGTCTTTTGGACGCTTGGATTTAGTCTCACTGATTCCACAGATGAGCACAGATTTTTTGAATTTCAAGATCAGTGAAAATCTGTGAGAAAAAATTTTTAATAAAAATTCATTCGATTAATGAAACAAGTGCCACAAATCACTGCCTCGGAGGCCGCAGACTTGGTAAAGGAAGGTGATATAATTTTTGGAGGAGGTTTTGGTATGACTGGGAACCCCGTTCATTTACTTCACGCGTTGGCAGAAAGGGGTACAAAAAATCTAACCTTCATTGGAAATAATACGGGAGAACCTGGATTAGGACCCGGGCGTTTAGTGCGCAATGGCCAACTTAGAAAAATGATCTGTTCTTTTTTTACAAGTAACCCTGACGCCACCAAAGTTGCACAATCAGGACAGGTAGAGTATGAATTGCTGCCCCAGGGAACATTGGCCGAAGCTATCAGGGCCGGTGGCGCAGGGATCGGGGGATTTTATACGCCGACATCTGCAGGAACATTGTTGGCTAAAGGAAAAGAGACAAAAATGATCGATGGCATCGAACAGGTTTTTATAAAAGGCATCCGCGCGAATGTTGCTTTTATTCGCGCATGGAGAGCAGATACTACAGGCAATCTTACCTATCGCATGACAGAACAGAATTTTAATAAGATAATGGCAACGGCTGCTGATGTTGTCGTTGCTGAAGTGGAGGAAATCGTTCCCGTTGGTTCCATCGATCCCAACCATGTCCATACCCCCGGCTGCTATGTTGATTATTTAGTGCTGCATCATGTCACGCTCGAAGACCTTGGTAGTTCCGCAACTTTATCTTTATCGAGAAAAATTGATGAGAAACGAATGAGCATTGTTCGCCGCGCTCTTGCCGAATTAAAAAGAGACGACGTAGTGAATTTGGGAATCGGAATTCCAACACTGGTCGCAGATCTTATAAAACCGGAAGATGGGATCATTTTACATACCGAAAACGGCATGCTCGGTGTGGGACCATCACCAAAAGATGGCGGCGGCGCAATGGATTACCCGGTGAATGCAGGAAAGATCCCCGTTACTGCACTTCCCGGGAGTGCTTATTTTGACAGTGCCGATTCCTTTGCAATGATCCGTGGTGGTCATATTGATATAGCGATTATGGGCGGATTGGAGGTTGACGAGAAAAGAAATCTTGCTAACTGGGCAGTGCCCGGCACACCGTTACTCGGCGTTGGTGGTGCAATGGACCTTGCCTCGGGTGCAAAGAAGTTGATCATTACTTTGATCCATACCGATCCTGACGGAACGTCTAAAATAGTTCCCGAATGTAAACTTCCACTCACCGCGCATGAGGTAGTTGACATGATCATCACGGATCTTGCGGTTTTTACATTTGAAGACGGACCATTAACACTGAAAGAATTAATGCCGGGTGCAACCCTGGAAGAGGTAAGAGCAAAAACGACGGCAAAGTTTATTGAAAAGCTGGATAAACTGGTGAGTGGTCAATTGTGAATGGTGAATAGAACGTGGAAATGCCCAAACTGTATGTTTGTGTACTCTCTGTGAATCTTCGTGATCTCTGTGTCTCCGTGATTGGTTACCACGGAGAAACGAAGGGCATAAGAGAAGCACAGAGTAGCTCTATAACAGCTCTCAAAAAATCCCGGAATACTGCAAAAAAATTTTTCCGGTTGACATAAACCTTTTACATTGTGT
>DASYSW010000240.1:0-3115 GCA_036002905.1 Chitinophagaceae bacterium | reverse complement strand
CCAAGGCACAAAGACACGAAGGTGCACGAAGGGCTATAGTATTATTCTTTTGATGCCATCTTTCATTAAGGGTACATGGAAATTATAAGAAAACCCACTCTTTTGGTGGTTCAAAAAACTCAATACGCTTCCTCTAAAACTGGCAGTTCCCTTGGTTTCAAATTCCTTACATGTTGAGCAATGTGCCTGATATGATCCGGTGTTGTTCCGCAACAACCGCCAACAATATTTACAAAGCCTTCCTTTGCCCAATCCTCGATATAATGGGCGGTGTCCTCAGGATGTTCATCGTATTCTCCCATTGCATTTGGTAAACCTGCATTGGGATATGCCGACACATAACATGAGGCAATTTGGGCAAGCTCTTCGATGTGAGGTCGCATTTCTTTCGCGCCCAGCGCGCAATTCAAACCAATACTCAACGGCCTTGCATGGATCACCGAAGTATAAAAAGCTTCAAGTGTTTGTCCACTCAATGTTCTTCCACTTGCGTCGGTGATCGTTCCGCTTATCATGATGGGGAGGGACCCCTTCCTTCCGCCCTCAACAGGAGAGGATAGAGGATGATCACGAAAATATTTCTTTATCGCAAAGATGGCTGCCTTTGCATTGAGTGTATCAAAAATGGTTTCGATCAACAGCAAATCAACTCCACCTTCCACCAAACCTTTTACCTGCTCATAATAAGCATTCATCGCTTCGTCAAATGTCAATGCGCGATAGCCGGGATTGTTTACATCCGGAGAAAGTGAAAGAGTTTTGTTCATTGGGCCTATTGCCCCTGCTACAAACCTTGGCCCGTGAGCCGCGATCCCGATATCGATCGGGAGTGAGTCGTGAGTAAATTCCTCGATCGCCTCCCTGGCAATTCTTGCCGCTCCAAGATTTATTTCATAAGCCAGATCTTCCATATGATAATCGGCCAATGAAATGCGCTGTGCGTTGAACGTATTTGTCTCCAAAATATCAGCACCTGCGTTCAAATACTCTTTATGAATTTCTTTTATGATCTGTGGCTGGGTAAGACACAGCAGGTCATTGTTCCCCTTTACATCAATGGGCCAATCTTTAAACCTGTCGCCACGATAATCTGCTTCACTCAGCTTATATCGCTGGATCATGGTGCCCATCGCACCATCGATGATAAGAATGCGTTCATTTAATAAGTCACGAATAGATTTCATAATACCTCCTTGTTGATTAGCATTACCAAACGATGCAGTGAGTGACACAACAGAAGCTGAGCAGCATTAATGTCGCCGGCTACATCATTCATCGAACTATATAAACGCTGGAAACTTAAAAGGAGAGAGTTTCACCGTTTATTAGTTCTGTTTCCCCTTGGGGGTACAGGCCGAACAATAAACAAATCCGCCTGTGAGTGCAAAGGTAAAGGGTTGTATCCAAAAGTCAAAACTTTGAAGGGATGTTCAGATGACCAGACAATTCAAGAATTAACGCGACACATAACTTTCGACAGGCAACCGATTCTGCAGGCTCCGGGCAAGCGTCATTTCATCCGCATATTCAAGCTCGCCGCCAAAGGCAATGCCACGAGCAATGGTCGTAATGCGGATGTTCTGCTGTGCATCAGGTGCCGATAGTTTTTTTTGTATATAATATATAGTAGTATCACCCTGGATGGTAGGATTGAGGGCAAAGATGAGCTCCTCCGTTTTTTCCTTTTGTACGCGATTGGCAAGTGACTCAATATTGAGCTGATCGGGCCCGATGCCATCAAGGGGTGAGATAACTCCGCCAAGCACATGGTAGGTTCCGCTATACTGTTGGGTACTTTCTATCGCGATCACGTCACGAATGCTCTCTACCACGCAAATGATCTCCTGTTTTCTCATACTGTTGGCACAGATCGAACAAATGTCACCATCGGCTACATTGAAACAACGCTGGCAGAATTTTATTTCGCACCGCATCTTACTGATCACTTCACTGAATTGGACCACATCATTATTATTTTGCTTGAGGAGATGTAATACTAAGCGTAAAGCGGTTTTTTTACCGATACCCGGAAGTTTGGCAAATTCGTTAACCGCATTTTCGAGAAGTGAAGAAGAAAATTGCATTTGGTAAAGGTACGAGAAAGGCTGCAAGCTTTAGGCTATAAGCTATAAGTGACTCACGATTCACGACTCACGATTCACGATTGACATTGACATCTCAAAGCGCGATATCAAACTCGTTATCCCAGTTTGCTTTAATGGTGACTTTGCGCCCCACAGGTTTGACGAGTTCAGGTTGTATATGTTTGCCAAAAAATTGCCCGGGATCCCATTTCCCATTTTTATTGCGGTCATACAACACTCTCAGCTCATATTCGCCGGGGGGAAAAAGCGATTGATTCAATTGAGCACCCGAGAGCGGGAAAGATCTGATCGGATTATCATTTTGTATAAACAGTAAAACGGGGTTTACAGAGGCGTCGAAGTTTTTAAACCGGATCCTGATGGTGCCGTAGTCAGTTACTTTTTTTGTTTTGAATCTTACGGTGTCGGCTTTTAATAAAGCTCTTCCTAAAGTATCCATGGCAAAATCTTTTTCTAAAATAAGATTGTACCGGGTATTTTCCTGCCAGTTATATTTAAGAATCAATTTTTTTTGAGTAGAGTCAGTTAAGAAATGATAGTTAGTGAGCGGCGTGAACGAAGAATCAGAACTAAAATGAATAAGGGTTGTGTCCAGGTTTTTTAATGGCACTTCAAAGCTGAGCACCAAACTATCGAAAAGATCCAACTGGCCATTACTGGCATTGGTTTGAATTTTTAGTCGTTTTTCTGAGTTACTTGCATTTGGCTTTGGCCTGGTCGTAATCTGGGGGCGAGAGGAGACGGGGGGCGTAGCAGAATTCTGTTCAGCATAGGCGTATAAAAGAATCGGTTTATTACTTTTTTCAAGAGTAACGGCACTATCTGCAAAAGCGAATAATTGTTTCTCGGATTGATAGCGATGACTGTTCCCCTGGTCCTGCAATGCGTAGATGTAAAAAGTACCCCCCGGCAGATTTCGAAATCTAAAATTGCCGGAGGAATCCAGACGCGTAAGGTAACGGGGCTTCTCATTGACTACCGCCGAATCATCTCCACTTTTGTGGAGCATG
>DASYSW010000239.1:0-2673 GCA_036002905.1 Chitinophagaceae bacterium | reverse complement strand
TGAAACCTTTCATTCTCTTGATCGCGTGTCCATTATTTATTGCCGACAGCAGCAACGATGCGCAAGAAACCGCAGTAGTAGAAACAAAGCAACTGTCTGGGATTCCTTCAAGTGTAACAACAAATCAAACTTCGGCGGACGATATCACAGGATTCTGGAAGCTGAAACTGGAAGCTTATGATGATAATGGTAATAAGATTCTTGACGAGGCGGAACGAAAAGGAGGAATTAAAAACAATTATTCTTTTCGCTTTAATGCGGATGGAAGTTGCAAGATCGTGGAAAGCTTCAAGGGCCGCTACGAAGTAAAAACGGAAAGCAGAAGTAAAATGCTTTATGTTTACCGCAACCGGGTAGAAGGTCAGGAAAAGCAAGATCCGGTTCCGGATGTGTACCGCATCATCTCAATGAGCAAGACCGAGCTTGTGTTGTTGGAGAATGAGGGAAATTTGACGTTTTGGGTCTTCGAACGAATTAGTTAGTCAATGTTTAAGGAAGACGAATTGTTGTCATGAACAAATTCAGCCGGACCATCTTTTTAATTAAGATAAAATCTGTGGTGTGAAATCAGTGAGACATACTTTTGGCCGGGAATAGGTTCTCACAGATTACACTGATTTTCACTGATTGAAAGCATACCGGTAGATTATCCTTTTTTGTTCAAATACCATTTTTCGGCATTCTTGTAATAAATTTTGTCTACAACGGTCTTTGGCAACTGTAAGCCTTTGAATTTCTGATTGACGTAAGGTGATTGCAAACTATCTCCAGTGGTAAGATATTGCCAGTCTTTTAGCCAATGATCATGTGCATTCTTTTTAACACTGTCCGGATTATCAGGGGCTTCTTGTGACAAATCCGTTCCATACATTATT
This sequence comes from Chitinophagaceae bacterium, assembly GCA_036002905.1. Taxonomy (GTDB): domain Bacteria; phylum Bacteroidota; class Bacteroidia; order Chitinophagales; family Chitinophagaceae; genus VBAU01. Next base: position 1,798 of record DASYSW010000239.1, on the reverse strand, counting down.
CTATCCTGGTACCTGATAAAAAAATCGTGCACCTTTTGCCAGTTTCCAATTGACTGGTATTGCACTTGTCCCATTCTCGCTGCTGGTTCTACTGACATCTTTGGAAATTTATCCAGTCGTTTTGCAACCTCATCCACACTCCATTCCAGGCTGGCAAGATGAGCTCCTAAAAATTTGAGGCCAGGATGTTTTTCAAGTAAATGATCACGCGCCTTTATTTGCGCTTCGTAAGAAGGATACTCAGGATGCAGGAACATGTAGTATTCGGGATGCGACTTAAAATAATTCCGGTCATTGTTGGTCGTCATTGAATCCAACGGCAACCAACAATTTTTCGGCTCTCCCAAATGACCCATGACAGGTATGCCATTTTTCTCCAGGTAATTAAATATCGGGTCAAAGACGGGGTCATCTATCATGATAAATTTTCCATCTTTGTTCTTAATACTCATCCCGATATTTTTCCACACCTTGATACCCAGGGCGCCGCTGTCGAAAGCTCTTTTCAAAAGAGAAAGTTGCTCGTCAGCCCACCCAGGTTCATTGATCTTCGCTGTCTCAAAAGTGGTAACTAAATAAATATTCTCCGGAAACTCGCGGTGCAGTTGTAAAACATAGTTTCTCTGGCTATCTACTGGCGGATAGTCAGGAACTTCAACATTCACGCTCATCAGGATAAAATTGTCTTTTTTTGCCTGCTGTACAAAGTCGGGGCGTGGCATCAATGCATGTGCATGCACGTCAATTTTTTTTATTTTATAAAAATCTTCAGCAGAATAGTATTTATTATTGTCGCCCGAGGGAGTATTGCACGCATGCAGCAATAAGATCGTCATAGTTCCTAAAAACAAACAGTATCTTTTTTGCATGTTGGTAGAGCTCATAGTTGTGGTTACTTTATTGTCCATTGTTGTTATGGTTATGCGGTTGTTGGTCTTCCATCGGGGAGGCTATCTCTAAAGACAACAGACCAATAACCGAAGTTAAGGGAAAGAGCAAGTTTAGGCTCGTCATTTGTAAGTTTTGATTGCTGGTGTGATTTCCTAAAAATGGAATTGTTTTTTAAAATCGAAAACCACAACGGCCTAAAAGCGATTAATTTTTCACAATTTTAAAATTCATTTTTAATGAAAAAAATCGAAATGGAAAATAGACTCAACTTTCCTTTTCAGGAATTTCAAAAGTTGAAAATTGTAACTAAGTTGATTTTTACTGCAGCAAGTATCCTGGTTTCATTGTTATCACCCGCTTTTTCCCAGATCAGCCCGGGCATTTTAGTCATTCGACCAAGGGAAATTGACGACGTATTGGTCAATCCCGGTATGGGTTTTACAACTTTCCAACGCTTCAATGGAGATACGTTAAGCATGATTAAAAATAAATCAGGTTGGACAGAGGGACGCCCCATTGTATACCAAACATTCACCGGAGATCTTTCCAACAAGCAGTATCCGCAGACTTCCATTGCATACTGGCGGGTTTATTGGAAATACCTGGAACCAGAAAAAGGAAAATATCGCTGGGATCTCATTGAGCAAGCATTAGCCACGGCCGAAGAAAGAGGACAAACATTGATGCTAAGAGTAGCTCCTTATGGGATAGTACCAAATGATACAAGCAGGGGAAGCGCCAATAACAACGATGGACCCGGTTATAATGATGTTCCCGGATGGTATAGGGAAATGGTCGGAAAAAATAAGGAATGGAAATATAATAATCCTGTAAACAGGTGGGTTGTGGATGCTGAAGATCCGCGGTATGCCAGGTACTTTGGCGGACTGATCAAAGAAATAGGAAA
>DASYSW010000238.1:0-3441 GCA_036002905.1 Chitinophagaceae bacterium | reverse complement strand
AATATCCAAGCAAAGTGCTGCGTGCACCAAATCCGTAACCACCCACAAAAGGACCGATACCACCGGCTTTTACTCTCACTGTCAAAGGTGACTGCGTATACACCACTGATGGCCTTTCAATCCCTTTAAACTGGCCATTCCATGCCGTACCAAGATCAACGAATTGGACTAACTGGAAATTCCGGACGAAAGCGTTGTTTATTGGCTTATTCATGAAAGTAGAAAACACAGGCATCCTGACTTCACTGTTAACAACAACAGCATTATTTCCATTGGCCACGTTTTGCGGAAATCCCCGGAGATTAAGTGCCAATGACTGATATGTGTAATTAACGTCGGGATCAGGTTGAACACCATTATTGAATTTTGGTGCGATCCATCCATCTACTCCACCGAGATAATAAATTACTTTTTGACTGCCCCATGAAAAATCACCGGCACCACGAACGGCCCAAATAACATTTCTGTAAATGGGTAAATAATGCCGGATATCGAAACCTGCATTCAATAAATATTTTCCCTCTGTGTTTGATACATCGGTCAGCTGGGTGTACCAATCAAAGTAAGCCTTGTACCTAAGCCCTTTCCAAATATTCAACGACGGATTAATAGTATTGTCATAAACATACTCAATGTCAAATTGCCCGTATGTTTTCTTCACATCAGGCTGCTCCAGGCTAGCTATATCGACTCCTTTTAAAATAGCGCGGTCAAATCGTGGACCGATCTTAACGCGAATACTGCGAACCCTATCGAGTGGATATTGCAGGTTGATCATGTAAAGTGTCGATCTCATGAGTCCGGGATATGCCGGGCCTGATGAGTTTAAAACAAATCCTACTTCCTGGTTTGTCCTGTACACAGAAGCTCCCCAATCGAGGCGCTTCTTGTAATTCATGAAAGAAAGTAACAGATCATAGTCGCTCAAATTACTTGTAGCTAAGCGAAATCCTCCCATAAATTTTACATCTTCAAAAAGATCAGAGGTACCCATGCGCACGATGCCGTTGAAGTCATCGCCATTCGACAGCTGAACGGGTCCCTGCCCGCCCGCATAGGGTTGGAAGCGCGTTCCAAAAACCGTGTTATTAAAACCTGTCACTGCATAATCAACGAAATATTTAGGGGGTCGATATTCAAATATCCTGGCCTTTTTAAGAATAGGTTCAGGCTTTGCAATTTCCTCACCAGTAACTACTTTTCCCAATTGAGACGAATCCTTTTTATCATTTTCAAATTCATTCTGGAAAAAGTCTTCATTCTTTTTTGTAGTGTCAGTTAGATTGCGCTGCTGTTCAACGTCAGCCCTTTCCGTTACTAACCGTTGTTGCTCCGTCAAGCGTTTTACATACTCAGTCGGCTTTGCGGTTATATTGCGGCGTCGCAAAGTATTTTCATCCACCCGTAACCGGTATAAAAATTTAAAATCGCCCTGCCTGACAACTTCACTTACGAGGTTGTTGGAGCCAGCAGTTCTTGTTTCCAGCAAACCGCTTTGATAATTTGTCAATGGAAAAACATAAGATGAATCATTGGTAACAGAAACAAAACCGACAGAATCAATATCATTCTTGTTCCATTCTTTTAGCAAGCTATCCACTTCATCAGGGACGGGGTTACGCAAAACTTCGTCGCCGATAAACACCAATGTATCAAGGCCAGCTTTTTCCGTTTTAAAGAATCCGGCGTACCTGTTATTGATTCCGTTTTCATCGCTTACAAATGTGAAGTGCGAGGTATTATACTGAGATGGGAAACGTGCATTTCCAAATTTCAGATCGGTTAGTTGCGAGATTTGTTTGAACTCAGACTGATTCCAGTTATCAACCATAAAAATGTTGAAATGCTTCACAGGAAGTGAGTCACTGCTACTACCGGCCGCTCCGTTGGGCCTGTTGCTCGCATAAATGATCCCTGTCTTATTCGGAAACGCCACGAATGAGGCGTCGAGATCATCATATACATCATTGGTCACCTGCTCAGCAGTTCCCCTGTCAATCTTATAGACGTAAATATCAGACTGTCCCGCTTTGACAGCCGACAGGAGCAATGTGTTTGCGTCCAGCATATAGTTCATGTCCTGCACCTGGTCAAACTGGTGCAGTTCCTGGTCCTTTACAATTTTTATCCTGTTAACCACATCATAGACAAACAATCTTAGTTTTCCTTCTTTCCAGTAAATGCAGGCGAGTCGTGTGCCTTTTCCATCCCAGGCAAGAATTGGATAGTTAGGATTTTGTTCATTTTCATTTGAGCGGACACCATATTTTAACAACACTTTTCTGTTCAAAAAATTTTCCATCAGCACTACCCTGTATTGACCTTGCTTGTACTCCACCATTGCATAGGTAAAGCTGCGTGGTTGCGGATTCGCATTAAAACGGATATAATCCTTTTTGCCGATCGTCTCTGTAACAGAAAGCTGGCCTTTTGGTACATTACGCCGGCCGCGAATATCTTTATAATACTTCTGGGACTCTTCGGTCATAAAATCGCTGAGCAATTCTTTGAATTTCTTCTTTGTAACTTTTTGTGAAGCGCTGTTGAGGTTGCGATAAATTCGGCTCAGGTATAAAAGGTAGGTTGTCTTACTTTCACCATATTTATCACCGATGTAATGCCAGAAAGCATGACCGACCAGCAAAGGCCTCGCATAGGCAAACTGGTAGAAAGTCCTATAGTCGCCCGATAAAAGCGCAGATTTCAGATCATCGTCCCACTTTGGGCTCCATCGCTCGGCCGCATATTCGATATAGCCATCTGTCAGCCATTTTGGTAGGTCCAACAGGGCCTGGTTAGCAGTAAATTCGCCAAGATCATCACCAAACAAAATATTTTGCACCAACACCCTGGCAATACCCTCCCGGATCCGCAAACGCAAACTATCATGATTACCGTCAAAATAAACGATCATCTTATTGTTGACAAGTTTGGTGACGCCGCCTGTTGTCTGCCAATCAATACCCAAGCCTATATTCGATTGCTGGTATTCATCAAAATTGTTATACACGACTATATTCGCACGCCTTTGCAATCCATACTCCACAAATTCTTCAATCGACGGCAATTCTGATTCGGCAACCTGGGCCACAAACTTGCCCAACTCAAGGCCATCCTGGTTAAAGTAAGTATTAAAATTTTCCGACTGGTAATATTTCCATTTAAATTTTTGGTACTGTACCCGGTTCTTCCCAAATTCAACCGCATTTACCTGGGCCTGTGTAGTAAGGAAAATTGCAAAACCAATAACAGAGCTGATAATTTTCTTCATACTGTCTTCTTGTTTCGTATAATCTAATCGTTCTTTCTTCTTCCACCGCAGCTTCATTAAACGATGGGGTTTTATTTTTTCTTAACCATTAATCCTGTTCAATAGTGTTGCCGCCTTGCAAACGGAGATCGTCCAGTTTTTCTTTGTGCTCCATCCAATTTTTCTGAGAC
>DASYSW010000237.1:0-2875 GCA_036002905.1 Chitinophagaceae bacterium | reverse complement strand
GTTCAAAATGAAAATCCGTGATATAATTTTCGAGGCGATACGCTTTCCTGAACACATACATTGCAACAACAACTGCGCCCGCACCCACAAGGAACGCGCCCGAAATAAAATATGCGCCAAAATTAGTGCTATCCCATCCGGGACGATATGTAGTGGCAAACAACCATGACGTTACCGTGTGTATCGCAAATGCAACCGGGATAATTGTTATACAGAGGATGGTGATCGCTCTATTACTTATTTTAAACTGTTCTTTTGATCCCCTCCAGAAAGAGCCCAGAAAACGGTAGAATTTGTTCAGCCATTTTGGTGAGCCATTGTCATTTTTTATGAGAATTTTCAAATCAGGCAGTAGAGGAAAATAAAGCAAAAGTATGCTGAGGAAAAAATAAGTTCCGATCACAACGACATCCCAAATTATGGGAGATTGCAAGCGTCCATGAATGAACAGGTTTAAGAATCTTTCGGGTCGACCCATGTCAACTACAATAATGATTGATGCAAAAACGATGGCAGAAACGGCAATTATCTCGGCGATTCTTGTGAGAGGCGTGCTCCAGTGAACATCGGCCAGCCTGAGCACTGCTGTAATCAGAGAGCCAACCAGGCTAATGGCAACGAAGAAAACGAAGTTAGAAATGTAGATACCCCACGATACGTAATCTCTCATATTTGTAACAACCAACCCTTGCTTCAATTGACGGAAATATGCGAAGGCGCCAATTATGCAAATTAGGATGAGCGTTCCTGTCCACACCATTCCTCGCCTGCTGAATCGTTGAGGCAGCAAGTCCGCTGTGATTTTTTCAGGAGATAGTGTCATATCGTTCACAACAAAAAAATTTTTAGTACTTCTCGTCTTGCTGATTTTCTAACCCATTTTCATAAGGGAAATTCCTGTTAACTGGAGGCAAGTAATAAACTCGCGGGCGTGTCCCAAGGTCCTCCATCAATCTGTAACCGCCTTTCTCTTTTATCAATTCACTGAAGCGAAATGTCTCACTACCATTTGTTACCGAATCTTCATTCATGTCGCCGAAAAAGAAAACACCATTTGGACACGCTGTTACACAGTGTGGCAGCATCCCCATTCTCGTCATGTCAGGACAGAAATCACATTTACCAACAGTTCCTTTTTTTTGTGGCAAACTTGTTTCGCAAGAATAATCGTTGTTGGAAATGTTTTTCGGCAAGGGGGCTTCCCAGTTAAACACCCTGGTGGAGTAAGGACAGGCGGCCATGCAAAACCGACAACCTATACACCTGTTATTGTCAATCAAAACAATCCCGTCTTGTCTCTTGAACGTGGCATCGACGGGGCAAACTTTCACGCAAGGAGGTTCATCGCAATGCATGCACGTGGTAGGTTCCCAGTAAGGCGCCTCGTGTTCGCCGTCCTGCATTGAATGTACTTTGATCCAGTTTTGGCCGGGATGAACATTATGCATATGATTACACGCTGCCTGGCATTTTCTCAAATTTTTACATCGTGATAGATCTATCACCATCACAAAACTTTTTCCAGCGATTCCTTTTCTTTCTTCATCATTTGAAACACGAGGTACTTCGGGAACAGGTTTCAAAAATGCTTTATCAACTTCAATGATCTCGCCATCAACGGAAAGAAGTTGCACCATTTCACCGGAAGCTTTTACATTCTCATCATGGGGAGTGAAGGGATTTTTTGATGAGCAACCAGCTGCCAGCCCTGCCAGCAAGCCTGCTGCAATAAATTCTCTTCTCGATGATGTTTGTTTGTCCATTGAAATTAGTTGAGCTTATAAAGATGATCTTTGCTTTACCCACCTGAATATTTCTCCGTCGTCAATTTTTCTTTTCTTGTGCGCTACTTTGGACGCGTCCACTTCAACGAGTTTCCCGTCCTGTGTGAGAACCTTTAACGTTGTTTTCGTATTGCCGCGACGTGAACGGAGCAAGTGTTTGCCGGCTGTTAATATCGATAGGACCGCCACGGTCCAAACGACAACCTTCTTTCTTGATACCGGTTTATTTTCGTTTACAGCTACCATGATCAAACCTTGTTATTGAAGATGTGTTTTTGACGAGCTCGAAATGAAAACTAATTGTAAAAATTTATTTCTTGAATGTTCGGAGGTAATTGACTACTGCCCAAACATCATCCTGGTCCGGGATTTTCTTTTTAAAGGAAGGCATGTCTTCTCTTCCTTCGATTGTCTTATAAAAAAATGCACCATCAGGCTGCTTTTGAATATCGGCTCTTCCAAGATCCTCGGGTTGAGTTTTTAATTGCGCTGCTTTTGACCCATCGCCTTTACCGGTTTTACCGTGGCATGATTGACAATGCTTGGCCCATAGCTCCTTACCGAGAGCCAAAGACTCAGCGTCTGCTTTAACTGGGTTTGCCATCTTGAGATACTTATCAGGTACAGGCCAGGGGTCTTTTTGTTTCTGAATACTCGTAAAGCCACCGGCGACGATGAAGACTACAAAAAAACATGCGATAGAAAATTTTGCTTTCATAATCGATCACTTTTTATTGAATATTAGTATTGTTTAATAGTTCCAAAGCCTCGTTATATTAAATCCGATGAGAAAATGTCCCGGATAAAATGTTATGTCATTCCAGTTTTTGATAGTTATCGGGTTATTCTTGTTGAATAAGTTGTTCCGTTGTGGTGTGAGATAATAAAAATTGGTAAAGAATACTTGAAAAGCGTGAGAGCTTGTTGTAAACTCAATCCCAAGGGACAAGTTTGGATTTGGATTATTGCTCGGATGCCTGGTCAGCGGTTGATCGTAATTGAACAGCAGGGACATTTTATCCTTGATCTTATACCGTGCAGAGATCGCAAGGGCGTAATGGTTATGCTTCATCTCACCCTTCACCTCTGCC
>DASYSW010000236.1:0-4216 GCA_036002905.1 Chitinophagaceae bacterium | reverse complement strand
AGTTCATGATGTTTACCGTGTATGAAAACGATGAAAAAGTTTTTGAAGCATTAAAAGCAGGGGCCTCCGGTTATCTTTTAAAAAATACAGGTCTTGTACAACTGATCGAAGCCTTGCAGGAACTGCACAACGGAGGCTCACCGATGAGCGCCAATATTGCCCGAAAACTTGTTACCGTTTTCCGCGAGAAGGAAAATAGCGAAATACCTCCTGACGCACTTAGCAAAAGAGAAACTGAGATTCTCCAATTTCTATCAAAAGGTTTATTGTATAAAGAAATTGCCGATCAACTTTCCATTTCTGTCAGCACCGTGCGGCAGCATATTCATAAGATCTACGAAAAACTGCACGTCCAAAATCGCACTGAGGCGATTAATAAGGCATTTGGGAAAAACTAAGCAAATCAAATTAATTTATTGTCTACAGCGACACTGATCAGCATTACCGATTCAGGGAATTAATTCCGGATGTTTATCCATTCATTTTGGCAAAGCAATTATCGGGTAAAGGTCGATGCGCATTCCCAAGCCTTGTATTTCCCCGCTGGAGCCGTTGTTTTATCATTTGAAGCAAAAGATGACGATCACCGTGCCAAAAGAAGATGATGCCAATGTTTAGAATAATCTAGAGCACTATATGTTAGGATAACTTTCGTTCTATTGAAACCGAGATGTGATTCAGGTAGCTTTAAATAATAAAATCATGATGACACGAACTGCGATAAAACTTGTGCTGCTGGCAGTGATGGCGATGGCCTTCTATACTTTGCCTGCTCAAACAACTTCGAATTCAAGGTCTACTGTCGTAAAAAAGGGTGCGAAGTATGATACCATTATCCGCAAGCATGTAGATAAACCGGTCGTAAAGGCCAAACCGGCTCAAAAGCAGGTTGTCCAGGAAGTTGTTCCGCCAGTACCTGAATTTGTTAACCAGCCTTGTTACTATGACAAGAATGGGAACAAATTGATCACACTCGAGACTACCACGGCTCAATTGGTCACAAAAAAGAAAACTCTTGGATTAAAAGGAGCCAAACAATTTTTTAGTATGGATGGCATGTCTTCAAAGGTTCGGTTCATCAACAGGGACAGCATCATTTTTTTCATTAAGACAAGCGGGGGGATGTTATTGATCTTACTTCCTATATCAAGCTGTGCAAATTCATTCCCGAAGCTCAAAAAAGGGAAGTAACGGTGACAACCAAAGAAGGATTGCTGAATGACAAAGAAGGTGAAAAAGGCAAGTTCATTACCATGAGCGTAAAACCAATATCAAAAGATAACTACAGAATTGAATTTCATGAACCTCTTGATGCCGGCGAGCATGGATTTATTTGGGTAAGGAACATGGACCTGAAAGAATTCAGCGTGTATGCATTTGGTATCGATTGGAAAAACAGTAATTAATATCCTTCCAACTGTCGTTCTATTGTCTTGTTTAAAAACAATTTAAGTTTTATAAAATTTCGTTTATGAGAAAGATAATTTTAGCCGTAGCGGTGCTGCTTCCATTGTTTTCAATGGCTCAATTCGGAATAAAAGCGGGAGTCAACTTTGCCAGTGTTACCAATGCTTCTGATATTAACGCCAGCAATGAGAGCGGTTTCCTCGTCGGGGTATTTTTAGCACCCCCATCAAAAGGAATTATGGGTTTTCGAACTGAATTGATCTATTCTAAACAGGGTTATAACTACAAGACAAGTACAAATACAGGCACGGTAAACCTTGACTACATTTTACTTCCCCAATTAATGCAAATTAACATTACCAAATTCGTTTCGTTACAGGCGGGATTCCAGATGGCATTTCTTATTAATGCAAAGGCAGACAGCACGCCCACCAGCACCGGAGCAGGTAATCCCTACGGGGCAGCTTATTCAAGCATGATGGACTATTACAATAAGTTCGATTACGGTGTGGCCGCGGGAATTGAAGTGCATCCATTTAAAGGGTTATTGGTCGGGGCCAGGTATAATCTCAGTCTAGGGAATTTATATAAAGACCCGAGTTCTTACGAGACAAGTGGCGGACAACCACCCAGCTTTATTCCCCAGGTTGATGCAAAAAATAATGTAGTACAACTTTTTGTCGGTTGGATCTTCGGTAATAACTCATCAAAGAAACAAAAACAAACACAACCCCAGCAATGAAAACAAATGACAGCTTGTTGCGGATATTTTTTCTTTCCGCAATACTATTTATTGCGTATGCAATAAATGCGCAAACTTATCCTGAGCCCGAATTCAGCAATGAACCCTATTACTTAAATAAAAGTGCAGGAAACACTTTGGTTCGTCTTGAAAAAAATTCATCTAAGATGGACACAAAAGCAAATGCTATCAGCGGGTCCGAGTCAGGTTATTCGATTGACGGCAGCAAATCTTCCGTAAGGTTGAGCACCGGAAATAATGTTTCATTTGTTTTTTCGTCAGGATCTTCCGGCTCTTCTTCAACAACTTCATCGGCAAAATCAGATTCCATTATGAGGGCTAACGGTGTGGATCCCGCCATGATGAGCGGGATGGATGATCTTTCTAAAAAACTTACGTTGTATAAAGTGGAATCTGGAAAAGGCGTGAGAAAGGTGCTGTTGCAGAAGGCTCCCGGGATGAATCCTTTTGGCAGTCACAAATTGCAGTCAAGTGAAAAATATACTTTCAGCGTAAGAAAGGTAAAAGAGGGTTACTGGGAACTCGTAGTAGACAAACCGTTGCCCAAAGGAGAATATGCCTTTACAATGATGAGTATGGGAATGAGCGGGATGGATGGCAGTACCGTGATATTTGCTTTTGGAGTGGACTAAGCTTATTACAGGTTCAGAACATGCAGGCAATGCCACGGGTAAAACCGTGGCATTTTTTATCTTTTGTCAGGCATTTACTTTCTGCACCAGTCTTGCCTCCATTGTTATATTTGTGTTGTACAACTTACTGATAGGGCAATTGGCCTTTGCGTCCTCAGCACATTCATTAAACTTTTCATCAGAAATGTTCGGAACCGATGCCGTTACTTCGAGATGACTCTCGGTAATCGTGCCGTTTTCCAAAGTGATGGTACATTTTGTATCAATATTATCGGGAGTAAATCCTGCGGCCCCCAATACAAAACTTAATTTCATTGAAAAGCAGCCTGCGTGCGCAGCTGCTACCAGTTCTTCGGGGCTGGTGCCTTTCACTTCTTCAAACCGTGTATGGTATGATATAGGTGTGTTTGAAAAAATTCCGCTTTGAGCGGTCACAGTTCCTTTCCCTTCCTTACCGGGACCTTTCCAGTTTGCAGTTGCTGATCGTTTCATAATTACAATATTTATTTATTATTAAAATCCTTCTTCTAATTCAGCCAGGCGATTTTCCGGTTCGTTATATTCTATGATGAAATTATTTTTCCCTTCGCCGATAATGATCTTCAGGAATTTTTGTTGCACCAGTTCGAGCAGGGAAAGAAAGAGAAAGATAGCATGTACCCTGTTCTCACAATCCTCAAAAATTTTTTCAAAGGAAACTGTTCTTTCTCTCTGCGCAAGACTCAACATAGCGTCGCGGCTGGTCTCCATGGTATAGTCGTAGCGCACGACTGTATGAATAGGCTTGTTAACCCGCTCATGAAGCTTAAGCATTACTTTTTCAAATGCCTTCATGAGCTTGAAAAGGGTAATAGTTTGTATCTCTGTTCCTTCGCCACTATCCTCGCCAATTTGCGACAATTCTTTTTGAATATTTCCCCGTTTCACCATCAGCATTCTTGTAGCCTCCATTTCTGCCATTTGCGCAGAAGCCTCCTTGAATTTTTTATATTCAAGAATTTTATCGACCAGCTCCTGCCTGGGGTCTATTTCATTGCCCTGGGCATCAAGCTCCTTACGGGGTAGTAACATTTTTGCTTTGATGCGCATAAGGGTTGAAATAAAAAGAATGAACTCACTGGATAGCTCGATGTTCAGCGATTCCTCCTTGTGTACATAGTCAAGAAAATCGTTGATGATCCTCGTGATCGGGATATTATAAATGTCCAGTTCGTCTCTTTCTATAAAAAAAAGTAAAAGGTCAAAAGGACCTTCAAATTGCGGAAGCTTTATCTGGTACGAAGAGTTATTCACATCAACTTTATTAAAAATAAATCCCGTTATGAAATCATATAACGGGATTCAAAAATAACGAAAAAATTCCTTCAGATTTTTTTGTCCGTGGGTGTTGACAAATTATTTCTTCAACAGGTCC
>DASYSW010000235.1:0-10849 GCA_036002905.1 Chitinophagaceae bacterium | reverse complement strand
TCTAACTGATCCGAAGATTTTTCTTCGAGGGTCCAGTTAATGTCTACTGTACCATCTTCAGCGTTTGGAACAACACCCGGGTTGATCTTTTCCTGGTTAAAATATTGAAGATTGCCCAACTCACGAACCGAGCGAATAACTTCTGAACGATTAAACAGCTCACCCGGGATTGTTCGAAGTTCACGGCGGATAACATAATCTTTTGTCTTTTCATTTCCGGCAATCGTCACATTCTTTATCCTTGCCTGGGGACCTTCCACCATTCGTATTTCGTAATCAATGGTGTCATTATACACTGCGGTTTCAACAGGATCGACACGGAAAAACAAATAACCGTCGTCCATATAAAGACCGCTGATATCGCCTCCTTCCGGCGATAACTCCTTCCCCAATTTTTTATTAAGCGTCTGAATATTGTAAACATCGCCCTTATGGATGCCCAATAGAACGTTGAGAATTGAGTCTGAATATTTGGCATTACCCTTCCAACTGATATTTCCAAAATAGTACTTATGGCCTTCCACCACTTTTAGAGCAACGTCGATATTTCCATTGGTTGAATTGTATTGCGTATCAGCGACGATCTGCGCATCTCTGTACCCCAGGGAATTGTAGTGATTAATTATTTTTTCCTTGTCCTCTTCGTATTTTTTTGCGTCAAACTTCGCCGAGCTGAATAACTTAAAGCGGAAGTAGGGATCCAGAACTGCCTTTGTTTTTGAGGGTACCAGAGGACCCCATTCATTTATGTATTCTTTGAACTTATAGGCTGAGTCTTTTCCATATGGATCCACATCGTTTGAAGGATACAGAGTGATCTTGGTCATTTCTTTTGTACCCTTCATTTGTTTCTTCAACTTAGAATTCGACACGTGATCATTCCCGTTAAAAAAGATATTATCGACGCGTGTCTTTCGTCCCCTGTCAACGTGAAAGATGATCGAGTTGGAGTTTACAAAGCTGGAATCTGCTTTCTCTTCGATATTAACCGTTACATTTTTGAAACCTTTATCGGTATAATATTTTGTAATGGCCTCTACCGCGCGGCGGCGCATATTTTCGGTAATGATCGTTTGTTTTACTAACCCTACTTTTCCTTTCAGATCATCCTCTTCGGATTTTTTGACTCCCTCAAATTTAAATTCAGCGAGGCGGGGTCTCTCTGTCACAGCAATCTCGATCCAGATATTATCCCCTTCCCTCTTTGTTATATAGATCTGTATATCAGAAAAAAGTTTTTGTCTCCATAAATTCTGGATCGATTTTGAAAATAGATCCCCACCGGGAACCAATACTTTGTCACCAACCTGAATGCTGGCTATTGACAGGACAATAGCCGTATCAAGATAGTGCGCTCCAGTTAGCTTTATTCCGGCAATGGAAAATTCTTTCGCGATCTTGGCATTTTCAAGTTCTATAAGACTGGGATCAACTGAAGTAGGCCTCGTGGTATCAGAAATAGGTCTTGTCGTATCTGACATAGGTCTGGTGGTATCAGAAATAGACGTTGTCGTATCTGAAGTAGGCCTGGTAGTATCTGCGATAGATCTCGTGGTGTCCGAAGCACGTTTCGTGGAATCTTCCTGTGCATGCACGATGAATATAGAAAAAACAAGCGCGATCAAGAAAAAGGCAGTTCTCAATAAAAATCGTTGCATGGGTTTATATTCAAACAGTCTGGAAATGTGTACAGTCAATGTGTGCTTGTGTTTATAGGATAAAACCTGGATTTGTCGGCAAATTAACGGGAAATATTGAAAGTGTTTTGTTAAAGAAATGTGTCATATTCGTCACTGGATCAGGCCATTTTTGACTTTTGTGACCTATTTCTCGGCAGATTCCATTTGTTCACTCGTTTTCCCAAATCTCCGTTCCCTGTTTTGGTAGTCAAGGATGGCTTCATACAGGTTTTCTTTTCGGAAGTCAGGCCAGCGAACATGGGTAAAGTACAGCTCGGCGTAGGCTAATTGATATAATAAAAAATTGCTGATCCGGAACTCACCGCTGGTTCGAATCATTAATTCGGGGTCGGGGAATTCGCTGGTACACAAAAATCGCTGTAATGTGTTTTGATCGATCTCTTCAATAGTAAGCCGGTCGTGTTTTATTTCATGGGCTATATTTTTCACGGCGTTGAGGAGTTCCCACCTCCCGCTGTAGCTCAATGCCATGATCAAATTAAGTCCCGTATTATTTTTAGTGATTTCGAGAGCTTCACCGAGCTCTTTTCTCGCGTAATCGGGTAACATGTTCATATCTCCGATCACGTGAAGTTTGATATTGTTTTTATGAAGGCTTTCAACTTCATCACGAATGGTGTTCACCAGCAATTCCATAAGGCCAATCACTTCATATTCCGGGCGGTCCCAATTTTCAGTCGAGAAAGCATAAAGGGTGAGATATTCGATACCCAATTCTGCACAACCCTCCACAATGTTGCGTACGCTTTCCACACCATGAAAATGACCAAACAGCCGGTCATGTCCTTGTTCCTTTGCCCAGCGGCCATTACCATCCATAATGATAGCTATGTGACGAGGCAAACGATCTTTATCGATTTTTTCCAGTAACTGCGACATACGTAAATAAGGGGCACAAAGGTATCGAGAATGAGGCTAATAGAGGCTCTGGCGGGATCATTTATTTCAGATATGTCCATTTTCAAGAAACTTATTCCAATCATCGAGCATTTTTCCTTTCAGGACCCTGGGAAATTTATGCTGACTCCCCAATTTTCCCTTTTGACTCATAAATTGTAAAAATTTTTCTTCCGGCAATACTTCAATAAAGATTTCCTTCAGGGCACTCGTCCTTTCTACTGCATAATCGTCATTGAGGATACAAATTTGTTTATCAATTCTCTTTATCACTTCATTAGGGTCTACTACGTCATTGCAGGCAACATACCATTTATGCGCAAAAAGATTTTGATAAGGAAATCCTACAACGGTGAATTCAGGAATGCTGATGTTCATTTCATTGCTTACCACTTCCACCGCTTTATTCATATTTTCCACACTAAGGTGTTCACCCACAAGGCTTAGAAAATGTTTTGTTCTTCCTGTAATTACAACTTCTACGCGTTCTTTATCAACAAAACGTATTGTATCACCCAACAAATATCTCCAGGCGCCGGCATTTGTGCTGATGAGTAATGCATAATCTTTATCTTCTTCTACCTCACTAATGGTTAAGGCGGTTGGATTATCAACCATTTTCCCATCGCTGTCAAAATTCTTTTCATCAAATGGGACGAACTCGATGTAGATATTATTGTTCACTATCAATCGCATGCCCCTTGCATTCTCCCTATCCTTATAACCAATGAATCCTTCGCTCGACAGGTAATTTTCTATGTAAACAATTGGTTTGCCTAATAACTTTTCAAATCCCTTTTTGTAGGGTTCAAAAGCAACTCCACCATGGACAAAGAACCCGAAGTTGGGCCAGATCTCATGGATATTATTCACTCCATAATTTTCAATCACCATTTCCATGCACATCTGGCACCAGGCCGGCACACCTACTATATAACCGATGTCCCATTCTTTTGCATGCTCAACGATTTCATTGAGTTTTTGATTCCAATCTCTGATGGCAGCAATGTGACCGCCGGGTTTATAAAAACTTTGAAACCAGAAGGGACGTTTTTTTGCCAGTATCCCGCTAAGGTCGCCGGCATACCAACCGGCCTTTCCTTTCTGAAGATCCGTCGTTCCGCCAATCATCAGAAAACCTTTCGTCATTGCATTCCGTGGAAGCTTTTCATAGTTGAAAAGGGTAATGAGTTGTCGAACATAATTAACGGTATTACTCCGCAGCATATCCCTGGTTATAGGTATATACTTGCTGGCAGCTTCAGAAGTGCCCGAACTCAAAGCATAATATTTGATTTTGCCCGGCCACGTTACATCGGGCACGCCATCAAGCGTCTTTTTCCACCAACGATTGTAGATCTTATTATAATCATGCACGGGAACCAGTTCCTGGAATGCTTCACGGACATCCCGGCCAAATAAGATCTCATCGAACATATAATGCTGGCCAAATTCAGTGAACCGCGCCTTCTTCAGTAATTTTTTCAGGATACGAACTTGCTGTCTTTGCGGATCGTTTTGAGGAATGCGTAAAGCGGTAGCTATTGCTCTGGGTAATTTAATATCAATGATCGTAGCCATGGCAATAGTCGGTTAATAATAAAGTTAAGCAATTCATTAGCAAGTCTGCGAATATAGCTGAGCTTAGGAATTATGGAAATATTTTTTTGTGATTCATCCGATTCTCGCGCAACGTCATAGATGGCCCAAATTTGGTTATTCCAATAACATGAAAGGGAAATTTCATATTGGTACTTCGGGCTGGAGTTATAAAGACTGGGTCGAAACGTTTTATCCGAAAAAAGTAAGGACCAGGGACTGGCTTTCCTATTATGCAAAGACATTTGATTGCACAGAAATTAACGGTAGCTTTTATCGTTTGCCATCAAAACAAACAGTGATCAATTGGGTTAACTCAGTCCCAAAAGATTTCAGGTTTTGTCCAAAGATGAGCCGTTATCTTACACATTTCAAAAAACTACATGAGCCTGAGGAACCCCTGGAGCGTTTTTTTTCAATATTTGAACCAATGGAAAAGAAAATGGGGCCCGTACTGATACAATTACCAAAGGCGGTTCGGTTTGACTACATCGTCACTGAACATTTGTATAAACTTTTACAAGAAAAATATTCGGCTTACCGGTTTGCCATCGAAGTTCGTCATGAATCATGGATGGCTGAGAGCAGTTATTCATTGATGACAAAATATGGTGTTTCTTTCGTGATATCCCATTCAGGAAATCATTTCCCTTATGCAGAAGTGGTTACTGCCAGGAATATTTATTTCCGCTTTCACGGACCGGGAACATTGTATAATACCAAATATCATAGCGCAACGCTGAAAAAATATTCAAGGTTGTTTGGAAAATGGCTTGACCAGGGACGTAATCTCTGGATATTTTTTAATAATGATTGGTTTGGATATGGAATTGAAAACGCACTGGCATTACGAAGATTTCTCGAACAGGCTAGACGGCTGGTTCCTGTTGACTAAGACAGTGAAAGCTTCCCAATCCCCAAATTATTTCAGTCGAATCAATACCGACGACGTTTCTTGCAGGGAAGCATTGCTGTATGATATCAAGAGCTCTATTATCCCTGTTACATTGATAGGTGGGAACAATTACAGAATTATTCGCAATATAAAAATTTGCATAGGAACCGGGTAATCGTTGATCCTCGTAAATAATTTCTTCAGGCATTGGCAGTTCAACAATGTTCAACTGCTTCCCGCTCAGCAGCCGCATTTTTTTTAATTCCTCCAGGTTCTTTTGTAGTAATTCATAATTCTCGTCATTTTTATTTTCTTCCACTACGGTGATCACGGTGTCTTCATTCACGAAGCGGACAGTGTCATCGATATGTCCATCGGTGTCATCGCCCACAATTCCTTCATCTACCCAAAGAATTTGATTAACACCGTAATAATTGCAGAGGTAATTTTCAATTTGCGACTGGCTCAAACCAGGGTTCCTGTTTTCATTTAAAAGGCAGGCAGTCGATGTGATCAATGTCCCATTTCCATTGAAATCGACCGAGCCCCCCTCCATGATAATCCCCGGGTGATAGACGGGTATTCCATAGCTTTTGGCAATCAGCGTGGGAATTACATCATCCAGGTCAAATGGGGGATACTTATTTCCCCAGGCGTTATAGTTCCAATCGACAATTACTTTCTTTTGTTCGGCTTTTGGATTAATTAAGAATGCCGGTCCGTGATCACGACACCAGGCATCATTGGTAGGATGAAAAAAGAATTCAATATTGGCCAAATCAACGTCTTCTGTTTGCAAATGAGACATGGCAAAATTTTTCATTGCTTCATCACTGACATTGATGCAGACTTTTTCTCCCTTTGTCAGCTCCTTTATAAATTGACAGTAGTAGGGATAAATCGTATGGATCTTTCCCGGCCAGCTTGCTTCCTTGTGCGGCCAGCTTAACCAGGTAGCCGCATGTGGTGCAAATTCAGCAGGGAAGAAGTAACCTAATTGCTTTGGGGTTTGTTCATTGTTCATGACTGTTAAATAGTTTTTGCTGTGCGGTTTCATGAACTATGAACCATGAACATCTTCGTCAATAAACCTGTTTGTGATGGGTTGGTAAGAATCGATCCGGCGATCGCGAAGGAATGGCCAGTGAGTGCGGTAAGTATCTGTTTTTTCTGTGTCAATCTCATGGACGATCACTTCCTCTTTGTCATCGGAGGCTTGTACCTGTATTGTTCCAAATGGATTTGATACAAACGAACCACCCCAGAATTTCATGGCGCCGTTTTGTTCAAAGCCGACACGATTTACGCTCACAACATGAACGCCATTGGCCACAGCGTGGCTTCTTTGAATTGTTTGCCAGGCATTGTATTGTTCTGTATTTGTTTTTTCATCCTGGGAAGTTGCCCATCCAATTGCAGTGGGATAAAATAAAATTTCTGCACCCATAAGTGAAGTGATCCTTGCTGCTTCTGGATACCATTGATCCCAGCAAATTAGCACGCCGATGTTTGCAAATTTTGTTTTGAAAATTTTGTACCCGAGGTCGCCGGGAGTGAAATAAAATTTTTCATAGTACGAAGGATCGTCAGGGATATGCATTTTGCGATACTTGCCGAGATATTTCCCGTCTGCATCAATTACTGCAGTTGTATTGTGATAAATTCCCTGGGCTCTTTTTTCGAACAGAGAAGCGATGATCACCACTTCATTTTCTTTTGCTACTTTGGTTAAAGCTTCAGTTGAAGGACCTGGTATAGATTCTGCCAATTTAAAATTGTCATAATTCTCTTCGTCGCAGAAGTATAAAGAAGTAAACAGTTCCTGCAGGCAAATTATTTGTGCCCCTTTTTTTGCCGCCTCGCCGACCCTGGCAATAGCCTTTTGCAGATTTTCATCTTTATTTGCTGTGCAACTCATTTGCACCAGGCCAATTTTAACCTTGCTCATTTTGCAAAAGTATCTTTTATTATTGTCCTTTGCTGTTAAACAATTATTGAAATAAAAAGCCATCCGCCCGGAGCAGATGGCTTTTTCAATGACATAATGCGCTTAGTCTTTCTTTGTTTCGAGTAATTTAAAGAATTGATCCAATTGAGGCAGAACGACAATTCTTGTTCTGCGATTAGTGGCCTTGCCTTCAGGAGTATCATTAGCGACGATTGGTTTGTACTCACTGCGACCGGCAGCAGCCATCTTTGCGGGGTCAAGTCCATATTGATTTTGAAGAATGCGGATCACAGATGTTGCTCTCTTGCAGCTCAGATCCCAGTTATCAACCAATACGCCTTTGCTGTACGGAACATTATCAGTGTGTCCCTCCACCATAAATTCAATGTCCGGTTGATTTTTTAATACCAGTGCCACTTTCCCCAGTACCGTTTTCGCCTGGTCTGTTATATCATATTTGCCACTTTTGAAAAGGAGCTTGTCCGAAATATCGATGTATACAACGCCTTTGTCTACTTTGATATTAATGTCTTTATCATCTAAATTACCAATGGCTCCTTTCAAATTCATGACCAGCGCCATGTTGAGAGAATCCTTCCGGGCCATTTGTTCTTGCAACGATTGTATATAGACGTCTTTCGCGCCAATGTTCTCCATTGATTTTTTTATGCTTTCTGCCTGTGACGCCGAGATCACCGACATATCCTCCAGTTGTTTCAAGGCCTGCGTATTGTTTTCTTTGAGTAACCCTATCTGTTTATTGGCTGCATCAAGCTGGCTCGTTAGATCCCCATTTTGTTTCGTAAGGTCGGCCGTCTTGGTGTTACAATCGTTCAAGCTGCTTTGTAGCTGGCTGTGTTGTGTTTGCAACGTGGCGTAATCAGCCTGGGATTTTTTATATTTTTTCGAGCTGACACATGAAAATAAGAACACAGAAATAGTTAGTAAAAAGGTTGTTGACTTCATTGTTTTAGATTTTGGTATAAGAAATCAAGAATCGGGTTTCGCTCACAATTTACAAATTCCATATAAATGAACGCCCGATGGATTGATCCTTCGCCGGTTACTAATATTTTATTTTTTGGATAACCTTTGAGCAATGCACAGCGATTATATTTGCCGCATGCCCTCGAAAAAGAAAAGACGCTTCGTACGTTCTGTTTTTTTAATTGTTCTGACTGGATTCCTGATCATGGCGGGTTACATCGGTTATCAATGGTGGTTATATGGCCGGGCCAGGTTTGTCCGCTATCCTGAATTTGGGATTTCTATTCCTGTGGAATATTCTATTCATGGCATTGATGTTTCGAAATACCAACAAATGATCGCGTGGGATGTCGTTAGTGCGATGCAGGTAAAAGAAATTAAACTCGGTTTTGTTTTTATAAAGGCAACCGAGGGAATCGGGAACACAGATCCGCAATTTAAAAGGAATTGGAAAAGATCGAAGGATGCCGGAATGATAAGAGGAGCATATCATTTTTTCCTGGCTACAAAGGATGGCAGAATGCAGGCAGAGAATTTTATTAAAACTGTGGACCTCAAAACCGGGGATCTTCCTCCGGTGCTTGACATAGAGCAATCCTATGGCATGTCGAAAGACGTGATAAAAAATGAGGTGAGGGAATGGTTGAATATTGTGCACGCAAATTATAATGTCAAGCCCATCATTTACACCAATATTGATTTTTACAAACAAAACCTGGGCAGTGACTTTGATGATTATCCTTTATGGGTGGCCCATTATTACCAGCCCCGGCAACCCCGGATAAAACGAGACTGGGTTTTTTGGCAGCATAATGATAATGGAAGAGTGAATGGAGTTTTATCACCGGTAGATTTTGATGTCTTTAGTGGTGACTCCGTTGCTTTCAGCCAACTCCTGATTAAATAATACGACAGTTGTTGGAATAAGTACCCAGCCGCACAATCTCACGATTCACGTCTGACGATTCACGTTCGAAATAGTACCTTACAACATCAAACGCCCTATATGCCGCAGGGAATGGAACCAGACGTAAGAAAGTATTTATTTAAAGTTCTAAATTCTCTTTGTTATGGTTTGCTCTGGTTGGCGCTCAATGTCCTCGGGGGACTTTATTGGGGCTATGCAACTATCAACGGCAAATTGTCTGTTGGTAACATCCTTTTCTTCGCATGGTTTATTTTAAGTCTTGCCGCTCTTCTTTATTGTTACTACCGCATTTGGTCAACAAAGACTCCTTCGGAGGAGGATGATCAGCTGCTGTGATCAGCAATGATCATCCACGATCCATTGATATTTTTAAAAAGTAAATTGTAGTGTCCGCTCAGATCGCCGGTGCTTCGCTTGAGCATCCATTTTCCAACTACATAAAAGTATTCTGGTGAAAGTTTTTTCATAACGATAATATCAAATGAAAGTTTACCCATGGCAGTTGTATCCGGGTAGCCTTTCCGATAATTTTCCAAAGTCCTTTGCCATCCCCAATTGATTCCACTTCTCCCAATAAACATCAGCGAATCATTTTTCCAATATCCCTGCATGAAGCTCTCGATATCACCTTTGTTCCACGCTTTGACCTGGTCATCCAAAACTTTCCTGATGTTGACTTCATCGCCTTGAGCAAAGACGACCAGCGAAGAAAATAGTACAGGAAGGAGAATAAGGTGTTTCATAAAAAAGCTTTAGAAGCAAATATTATTAAAAAACGTCAATAATGCTTACATCAAAGGATCAATGATTACAATCTGTAGAATGGCAATGATTGGCTTTCCGGCAAAAACGATAATTGAAAAAATGCGCAGTAAGAATGAATAAAACTGCCGGGACCAATAAAGCGACCTCGTAGGAAACAAAAATTTCTTTCAACACAAGAAAGATGAACCCGGTAGAAAAAATCAACAAGGGTAAAGGACGATGGTGATGACGACTATACCCATGAAATAGCGCAAGAGAACCAATTAAAAAGGCGAGTGCAATCATACCGGCCTCAAAAAAATTATTGTGAATTATGTTTATTCCAAAAAGCGGCAGGCTGGTAAGCAAAAGCGGCAAAACTGCGCAGTGAATAGCGCAAACCAGGGAGGTAGCGATGCCAAGAGTGTCCCAGTTAACTTGTAATTTCATGATTCAGGCAAAAATATCGCTGCGCAACTAAGTTGCAAAATATATTTTTGCAACATTTGATGCCGCGTCCGTTCTTTAAAGGCCGGTAACTTTGTTTAAAAATTTCAGTTGATGAGCCGGAAGACTATATTTTATATCATTTTTTTTTTATTTCTTGTACTCGCATTTTATGCCGTTCTGATCAATGTAATTCCTGGGTTTACCAAATCTAAATTACCTCCAATCAGCTACGTTCAACCCTTTTCATTTACGAACCAGGATGGAAAAAAAGTTACCCAAAAAGATGTTGAGGGAAAAGTATATGTTGCAAATTATTTTTTCACAACATGCAAAAGTATTTGCCCAAGAATGAATAATGAAGTGAAAAAAGTATATGAACATTTTAAAACAGAAGACGACTTTTTGATTCTATCACATACGTCTGATCCGGAAACAGATTCATCGAAAAGATTAAAACGATATGCTGACTCGATTGGCGTGACAACAAAGAATTGGATCTTTTTAACAGGAAGAAAGGATAGTTTATACAGGCAGGCGAGGTTGAGTTACAAGATCGACGATCCCAACAATAACGTGCAAAGTATCGATGAGGATTTTTTACATACTCAATTTTTGGCCCTTGTAAATAAAAAAGGAGAAGTGATCAAAATTTATGATGGTTTAAAGCAAGCTGAAGTAAATGAGCTGATAAAGGACGCCGA
>DASYSW010000234.1:0-1852 GCA_036002905.1 Chitinophagaceae bacterium | reverse complement strand
TCCAAGGAGTATGGACGTGAGTAGGATAGGTAGTTTCATAAGTTATGTCCTTTGACCGTACAGATTCAACGCAAATTTTTTCGATTTTATTTTTCTTGTGAAGATCTTTTAACGATGTTTTCAAAACTAATACAAACGAATATTTCCGAGACTTAAAATAGAAATCTTTCACAAAAGATTGGGCAAAAGCGGCTGCAATTTTATCAACAACAATAAAAAACCAGCATCATTTACGATGCCGGTTCGGCAAATTTACATGAGAGAAACTCTTTTATCAATATGAAAAGCGAAGACCCACCGTATAAGGCGTCTGGTCCAATCCCTTTTCCCACATGCTTTGCGTAGCATAGCTCCCATACAGTTTTACAGGCCCCAAAAGTATTTCACCCACATATGATATCTTCCATGTTCGGAGACTAAAATCATCATGTGTCTTACTTACATCGCCACCATTCTTTACTTTCTGTCTTGAGCTGTACAAAAGACCTGCACTTACTCCAAAGCTCACTCCAAATCCCCTTTCACGGCCCGGAGTGAAATTAAAATTGAGCATCAGTGGCACCGTCAGGTAATCGGCTGCCAGTTTGTTCTTATCAAGATTTGCGAACGCGGTATCCATCTCGATTTTGGTCGGGTTCCGATAAAGATGCACCCGCACATCATCATAGAAGTAATTGTTCAACTCCAGTCCAAATCCATATTTTAAATTCACGATGTGCTGTATCATATTTAGTCTTTGCATAAAGAGCCAAATATTCATGTTCCGCGATTTCCACGTTTTTATCTTCAAAGATTCATCATTAGTTCCCGGCGCAAAATCCTGGGTCTCCTGTGATGAATAATTTGTTTGATCATTGTAGTTAGAAAAACCGAAGTCAATGATCCACCAGTTCGTACTCAGGTTAGACGGTTTGTAATAGTGATGATAAGTAGTTCCCTTCTTCTGCTTCTTATTTTGAGTGATCTCATTTTCACCATTGTGCTTGCGAATAATGATCATTCCGCCCACCTTTATCGTATCGACTTCTTTATTTTGTTTTCCCGTCGTGTCGACCTGAGCAAAACCCATCAGCGCAGTGCATAAGATTATACTAAGGGTCAAAATCCTTTTCATAATTATTGTTGTTTTTATTGAAATTATTTAAGATTGATTGCCATCCCACCGATCAGCACTTTATCATCGTCGGCCGCGTTGATGCTTGTTGTGCGTTCAAGAAGTCGTGTCGCTTTCCGGAAAAATCCACGAAACTTTTTATTCTCGGGGCTGGCTACTGGTTCGGGACCAGGTTCACCTCCGTTTGGCGTTCCTGCAACAGGATTTGTTACAGGATCAGTGTTAATAATTCCTTTATGCGTTTCAAAGGCAATGTCATCTTTTATTCTTGCTTGTTCAGCATTTACCTTATCGATTTCGACGGTAGTAGGTTGTACTTCTTTTACTTTTTCATTTTCAGTCGGAGGAATGTATGCCAACTGTTGGTTATTTTCTTCCTCAGGTTGTTCTTGTTCTTTCCTTTCCGTGCTCAATTGTTTCTCAACAGAATTTGCAGCGGTCTTTTGTTCTTTGTCTTCCTTAAGAACCGGTGCCGTTTGATCATCTTTATTTGGGGTGGTTGTGCTAATAGACGCTGGCGCTTGTTCTTTCGTGGCAATTCCATCCGGGGTGATTCCTTTATTGTTCTGCTTATTGAAAATTGAATACAGTGTAATGCCGGCTGAAATGATCAATACAGCCGCTACTGCTACCTTCCACCATTGCATACTGATAACCCGTACAACTTTCTCTTTTCTGTATAAAACTTCTTTATTTGGAAATGCAATTTCTTCAAGCTCCAACTTAGTCTGTTGAAAT